>NZ_APIO01000095.1:0-34591 GCF_000408945.1 Pseudomonas sp. G5(2012) | reverse complement strand
TGGGCGCACACAAAAAAGGCCTCGCATCAGCGAGGCCTTTTATTTGGGCTTCATTGTGTTCAACTTTGCGGCCTCAATCCTTGAGAGAGTCCGAACATGAACAGCAACAAATCATGATCGGGTTGAGTGGCCACGGATGCCTTGGCAACCCGTGGCAACGGACAGTGCTCGCCACTGTGTACTGAACTTAAGACTTGCGTGCGGGGCTGCTCCCATGCCGCCACCGCGAGTGAAGCAACTGCCAAGGCTCCTACCAGAAACAAACCTCGCGCAACTTCAAGTTTCATTGCTATAAACCTTTGATAGCGCTGCCAAACGCCGTCTCATAAAAATAGACGAGTTTCTTCCAGTCCGTCGGGCTGAATGACGAGTGGCGGCGCAGCTGCTTCATGTCATGGGCCGCCGCCTGGCGAGCGGTCAAGCGCTGCCGGCACTTCTCCAGATCGATCAAGGCAACTTCGACTTTGGCTGCCTCACCCTCACCGGTGACGCGAACAAATACGTGCTTGATATAGATGCAGCTGTGTTGCCAACGCCCCTTGTGCATCCGCGCCAGGTTCTCGGCCAGGTCCTTGAGCACGCGATCGTGCACAGCCTCACCATGACGCTCGCGTCCGCCGCTTTCGTACCAACGTTCGATTTCCTCGAAGCCGTCCAAAGACTTGGTCACCAACAAGGCGCGCCACTTGTGCACGGGATCGCGTTGCGCTTCGCAGAACACGATTTCCGGGACGCGCACATCGAGCAGGCGCAAGCCGGTGAGTGCATCACGCTCGCGCAGCACCGTCGGCCGTCCGAAAGGGTGCAAAAGACCCCGATGGATATGGCCGGTCTGGCGTTTTACGTAGAGCAGTTGTCCATCACTGTCCATGAGACGCTGCACGCCACTCTCGCCACCGCGCCGGACGTTGGGCTCTTCCACCCATTCTCCGCGCTGATTCCAGAAGTAATCGAATCGGTCCTGGGAGGCGACGCCTGTTCCTGCTGCACACTGCTCTACCATCTGTTACCTCTTGCGTAATACATAAACTCGCCACATGGCATAGAGCGGCAAAAAGTCGATACGTTCCTGAATACGGAAACCAGCCTGCTCAAACTCCTTTTCTACGGTAGCCGCCGGTAACACAAATCTATTTTGGTAACCTTCCTGCCCACGGGTTCTCTCCGCGCGCTTGCGTTTCCAGGCTTTGAAGTTACCGTCGACCCACAGTGAAAGGATGACGCTGTCTCGGCTGACGCGCTCGAATTCGCGCAAGATCGCCAGTCGATGCTGGGCTTCACCGATGTGGTGGAGCAAACGCATGCAGAAAATGCTGTCGACAGCGTTATCCGGCAACGCAATGTCGAACGCGGACGTCTGCAAGGGTTGTACCCGTTTCACCACTTCAGCCGGTTGCGACTGTGTAGCGATCTTGATCATGGACTCGGAGTTGTCGGCACCGATGATCACGCGGTTGGGTTTCTCCGCCAGCATTGGCCAGAAACGCCCCGCACCGCAGGGCAGATCGAGAACCAGGCCCGGCTCGCCGACCAACGCCAGCGCCTTGCGCGCCATTTGTACGTCACGCCAGTGGGACAGGCGGCGGCCGACGCCATCCTTGTGTTTTTGCAGGTAACGTTTGGCGTGTTGATCGTCGTACTTGTTGGAAAAATCCAGTTTGATCGGGCCATCCACCATCATCAATCTCCTGAGCTTCTGATTCCAACCACCTTAGGCAGTCATGTGTGAGGGTCAGGTCATGCGATTGTGAAAATTTCGTGATGAAAACCTCGAAACGTTTCGAGGTATTACAAGGCGGCAATCTCAACCAACCGTCCAGCGACCATCAACTCACAGTCGACGCATTGAACTGGACCTGAAAACGACAGCCATTGGGTTCCATGGTCGTCAGGCTGACGCTCCAGCCCTGGTTTTCACAGATCCGTTGTACTAACGATAGTCCAAGCCCGAGGCCCTCTCCGCGTTTCTCGTTGCCTCGCACAAAAGGTTCGAACATCGCTTCGCGTTTTTCCTCGGGAATACCCACGCCACTGTCCTCGACCGTGAACCCGGTGGGCATCAGGCTCAGCCGGATAAATCCACGGTCGGTGTAATGCAATGCGTTACGCAGCAGGTTGCCCATGACCGCGTGCAATAGCGTTGCGTTATACCGAGTAGTGTGGGGACCACCCCAGTCGACAATCAGCTTGAGCCCCTTGGCCTCGATCGGCTCGCGCCACAGGTTGATCAAGCCGTCGGCCACTTCATCCAGCGTTTGCTGCGCAGACATGCCGGCGTCTTCGCGCTGAGCGCGGGCCAGCATCAGGAAAGTTTGTACCAACTCGCGCATTTCTTCACTGGCGCGGGCAATTCGCTCGACCTGGGCAAGGCCGCGCTGGTCGATCCCGGGGTTTTCCAACAGCAACTCGCAGGAACTGGCCAACACCATCAAGGGCGTGCGCAGTTCATGGCTGACGTCACTGGTGAACATGCGCTCACGGGTCAGCGCCTGGCGCAACCGGCCGAGGGTAGCGTCGAAGGCCACGGCCAGCTCACCCACTTCATCGGCCGCATAATCCGGCGCCAGTGGCGGTGCCAGACCCAGTAGCTGATCGCGATGACGTACCTGGCGCGCCAGCCTTACTACCGGTGCCATTACCTTGCGCGCCAGCACCCAGCCGAGAAACACCGCCAGCGCCAGGCTCAGCACGAAGCCCACCAGCACCACGGCAAACAGCACTCGCTCGCGCTCTTCGAAGTCACTCTGGTCCTGCAACAGCACATAGCGCCGACCATCGACCACCTCGACCATCGCGTGGTACGACAGCTGCTCGCGAAAAACCTCGTGAAACCCTGGATCCAGGTGCCGCAAATCCTTGGGCAACTCGAAATCGCCCCGCCCGCCGCTGAAATAAAACAACTGGTCCGGTTCCGGGCGATGACTCCAGTCCGAAACGCTGTCCATCAGCAACAGGCGCTGCAAATCGCCACCCAGGCCCGCCGAAATCAATTTTTCTTCCACCAGGTGCACGGTGGCAACGATGCCCATGGCAAAGGCGCCCGCCACCAGTGCACTCATCAGCGCAAAGGCAATGATGATCCGTTGAGCGAGGCTCTGTTTAAACTCCATCACGCCCCTCGGCCAGGCGGTAACCCACACCGTGCACGGTTTGCAGCAGCGGTTTGGCGAACGGCTTGTCGATCACCTGGCGCAATTGATGGACATGGCTGCGCAGGCTGTCGCTGTCTGGGCAGTCATCGCCCCACAGGGCCTCTTCGAGAATTTCGCGGCGCAGTACATGCGGGCTTTTCTGCATCAGGACCGCCAGCAACTTCAGGCCCACCGGGTTGAGCTTGAGCAATCGGCCTTCGCGGGTGACCTCCAGCGTATCGAGGTCATAGCTCAGGTCACCCACCTGCAAGGTCCGGCGACCTCCACCTTGGGTGCGACGCATCACTGCTTCGATCCGCGCCGCCAGTTCAGACAAGGCGAAGGGTTTGATCAGGTAGTCATCGGCACCGGACTTGAAGCCTTGCAGCCGGTCGTCCAGTTGATCACGGGCAGTGAGCATGATCACCGGCGTGTCGCGCCGGGCATCTTCGCGCAGGCGTTTGCACAGCGTGTAGCCGTCGATGCCAGGCAACATGATATCGAGTACGATCAAGTCGTAATGCTCCGTAGCTGCCAGATGCAGGCCCGACAAACCGTCCTGTGCGCAATCCACGGTATAGCCCTTGAGTCCCAGGTAATCGGCCAGATTAGCCAGGATATCGCGGTTGTCTTCAACCAATAAAATTCGCATGGGCATCTTCTCCGTACACAATAACGGCCGTCTCGGCCCGCGCAGCTTAAGGCCAAGCGTGATTCAGGGCCAGGGTTGCGTGCAGTCGTCGGTTGGGCGAAATCGTCGGATCAAGCCCCAACGTTTTTTTCACTATCGGTTCACGGGTTGACGACAGGGTCGAGCCCAGACTCCGCGCGGCTGCGTATTCAAGAACATTTCACTGACCAAGGATTGACCATGGTTTCGATCTCTGCACGCCCCGCTTCTCGCCCGCTCAACTTCTGGGTGTGCCTGGGTGTTCCCGCCGTTGCGGCAATCATTCTGGTGTTGCTTGAACTGACGACCCTGGACATGGACCTGGCCAGGCTGTTCTACGATCCGGTCGCCGGGGACTTCATCGGCCGGCACAGTTATTTCCTGGAAACCGTCCTGCATGATCGGGCCAAGCAAGTGGTTATCGCCTTCTCGGTGCTGGCTATCCTCGGTTTTGCCGGTTCGTTCTTTCTGCCCCGGCTCAAGCCGTTCAAGCGGGAACTGGGCTGCCTGGTGCTGTCCCTGGGGCTGGCGACGTCCTTTGTCACGCCGATGAAAGCGGTGACGGCGGTGCAATGCCCGTGGAGCCTGGAGCAATTCGGCGGTCACGAGACCTACAGCGAATTGTTGAGCCCGCGTCCGGCTACAGAAAAACCGGGGCGTTGCTGGCCTGGCGGTCACGCCGCGACCGGTTTCACCCTGTTTGCACTGTTCTTCGTGTTGCGTGATCGCCGTCCGCGCATGGCGCGTGCGGCCTTTGTTTTCGCCTTCGCCCTGGGCTCGGTTTTTTCCATCGGCCGGATGCTGCAGGGAGCACACTTCTTCTCGCACAACGTGTGGACGGCGGTATTCTGCTGGCTGATTTGCCTGGGGTCGTATTACTACATCCTTTATCGACCCACTTCCAAGGCCGAGAGAGAGCTCGAAGCACAGCCGGTCAGTGCCTGAAATACAGATCAAATGTGGGAGCGGGCTTGCTCGCGAAGGCGGTAGATCAGTCAACCTCCCCGGTGATTGACACACCGTCTTAGCGAGCAAGCCCGCTCCCACACTGAATCGCTTGCACTTCAAAATCCGGGCAATAAAAAACCCCGCCTACTTACCCAGGCGGGGTTTTTTTATACAGGGGTAAGGCTGGCTTACATCATGCCGCCCATGCCGCCCATACCGCCCATGTCTGGCATGCCGCCGCCAGCACCGCTGTCTTTCTTCGGTGCGTCAGCTACCGCAGCTTCGGTGGTCAGGATCAGGCCGCCGATGGACGCTGCAGCTTGCAGAGCCGAACGGGTGACCTTGGTTGGGTCCAGGATACCCATTTCGATCATGTCGCCGTATTCGCCAGTCGCAGCGTTGTAGCCGAAGCTGCCTTCGCCGTTCTTGACCTTGTCGACCACTACGCTTGGCTCGTCGCCGGAGTTGGCAACGATCTGGCGCAGCGGCGCTTCAACAGCGCGACGCAGTACAGCGATACCCACGTCCTGATCGGCGTTGTCGCCTTTCAGTTGAGTCAGTGCTTCCAGAGCACGGATCAGGGCCACGCCACCGCCAGGCACCACGCCTTCTTCAACGGCTGCACGGGTAGCGTGCAGGGCGTCTTCAACGCGGGCTTTCTTCTCTTTCATTTCAACTTCGGAACCAGCGCCAACCTTGATCACTGCAACGCCGCCGGACAACTTGGCCAGACGCTCCTGCAGTTTTTCACGGTCGTAGTCCGAGGAAGTCTCGGCAACCTGGGCACGGATCTGGTTGATGCGTGCTTCGATGTCGCCTTGAACGCCAGCACCGTCAACGATGATGGTGTTTTCCTTGGACAGGGTTACGCGCTTGGCGTTACCCAGGTGCTCCAGGGTGGTGCTTTCCAGGCTCAGGCCGATCTCTTCGGAGATAACGGTACCACCGGTCAGAACGGCGATGTCCTGCAGCATGGCCTTGCGACGGTCGCCGAAGCCAGGCGCCTTGACGGCTGCGACTTTGACGATACCGCGCATGTTGTTCACAACCAGAGTCGCCAGGGCTTCGCCTTCAACGTCTTCGGCCACGATCAGCAGTGGACGGCCGGCTTTGGCAACGGCTTCCAGTACTGGCAGCATTTCGCGGATGTTCGAGATCTTCTTGTCGACCAGCAGGATCAGCGGGCCGTCCAGCTCAGCGACCATGGTCTCTGGCTTGTTGACGAAGTACGGGGACAGGTAGCCACGGTCGAACTGCATGCCTTCAACAACCGACAGTTCGTTTTCCAGGCCCGAGCCTTCTTCGACGGTGATCACGCCTTCTTTACCGACTTTTTCCATGGCTTCAGCAATGATGTCGCCGATGGAGTTGTCGGAGTTGGCGGAGATGGTACCTACCTGAGCGATAGCCTTGGTGTCAGCGCATGGCTTGGACAGGGCCTTCAGCTCTTTGACGATAGCGATGGTCGCTTTGTCGATACCGCGCTTCAGATCCATCGGGTTCATGCCGGCAGCGACGGCTTTCAGGCCTTCGTTGACGATCGATTGAGCCAGAACGGTAGCGGTGGTGGTGCCGTCGCCTGCGTCATCGTTGGCACGGGAGGCAACGTCTTTGACCAGCTGCGCGCCCATGTTTTCGAAACGGTCTTCCAGTTCGATTTCTTTGGCTACGGAAACGCCGTCCTTGGTGATGGTCGGAGCGCCGAAGCTCTTCTCGATGATCACGTTACGGCCTTTCGGGCCCAGGGTCGCTTTTACTGCGTCAGCCAGGACGTTGACACCGGTGAGCATTTTCTTGCGGGCGGAATCGCCGAATTTAACTTCTTTAGCAGCCATGATCGATATTCCTTAAATACTTTGTAGTAACGGGAAAATGAGCGGGGAATCAGCCTTCGACAACAGCGAGGATTTCGTTCTCGCTCATTACCAGCAGGTCTTCGCCGTCGACTTTCACAGTGTTGCTGCCGGAGTAAGGACCGAACACAACCTTGTCGCCCACTTTCACGGACAGTGCACGCACTTCACCGTTTTCCAGTACGCGGCCGGTGCCGACAGCGAGGATTTCGCCGCTGTTGGCTTTTTCAGCAGCCGAACCTGGCAGGACGATACCGCCAGCGGTTTTCTTTTCTTCTTCGCTACGACGGATGACGACGCGGTCATGCAGAGGACGAAGCTTCATTGTCGATCTCTCCTAATTGTGGTTTTCATCGGCCGGTGTAGTCCCGGCGGGTTTAACAAAGTCCGGCGGTGCCGGGTGCGGTTCGTCGAGCGAACCGCGGAAGTCTGTCTGGCGTGATCACCAGAAACCTTGCGGTGACCGTTACATAAGGGCGCACAAGCTTATTACAAGGGCGCAGATCGAAAAATTTTTACGGTGATCGCCCGAAAACGAACACGGCACCCGAAGGTGCCGTGTCGATATTGCTGTTACTTGGTATCGCGGTGTTCGAACTCGCCTTCGATCACGTTCGGCTCGCGGCCCAGAGGCTCGCGCGGCGCAGGGCCCCCACGGGGCTGGAGGTCGTCGGCGAACGCACGCTGGCGGATCGCTTGTTCCTCGGCACGCTGGCGCATTTTATTGGCCAGGAGGCGACGGCTGATCGGCATCAGCATGACCAGGCCGATCACGTCGCTGATGAAACCCGGAAGAATCAACAAGCCACCGGCCAACGCCAACATCAGGCCTTCCAGCATGGTCTGGGCTGGCAATTCGCCACGATTCAGGCTTTCACGGGCACGCAGTGCGGTGGCCAACCCGGCAACGCGCAACACGAACACACCGAACATCGAGCCGAGAATGATCAGCAGCAGGGCCGGGAAAAACCCGATCGACCCTGCCACCTTGACGAATACGAACAGCTCCAACACTGGGAACAGCAGAAAGAGCAACAAAAAAGGGCGCATCAAATGGTTCCTCAACGCAAGAATGCCTTGCCAGTAATCCTTAGATGACGTCGCCATTTCGTGAATTCAAGCGTCAGCCACTGCCTTTTTCGGCCAATGTTCGGCATGAGCCAGGAAAACCAAGGCCTCGCGCACTTGTGTCGGCGTATTACAAGGCGCTGGAAACGGCAGCCAGTGCAGCCCCTGGCCGATGAGCAGGTGCATGCCTTCGCTGTCGATGCCCACCAGGGTCGCCGGCGAAGTTTTCGGCAAGCCGGCCAGTTCGACGTAATGCGCAATGGCTTTGGCGTGATCGGCGTTCATGTGTTCGATCATGCTCGCCTCGGCCTTGCCGGCAAACGGGTTGGCCAGGGTCAGCTCGTTGACCCAGTGGATCGCGCCAAACCCGCCAATGTAGCGATGGCGCACCGGCTTGAGCACCCAGAAGTCGAAATCGTGGGCCTGATGATAGTTCTGCGAATCCGGGAAATAGCGGTAGTACCGTTCGGCGGCCGCTTCGATGGCGGCAACGTCTTCGACCTGTTGCGCTTCGGCCAGGTAGGTCAGGCGACCAACGGCCTGGACGTCTTCGGCCCCACGCTCGCCCACGAACAGTGAGCATTTCGGATCTTTTTGCAGATTGTGGGTGTGCTGGGCGATGCGGCTGATCAGGATCAGCGGCCGGCCGAGCTCGTCCAGGCAGTACGGAACCACGGAACCGAACGGGAAACCAGGCATTGACTTGGAGTGTGTGGAGAGCACCCCACGGTATTCCTTGAGGAGCAATTCTCGTGCATGCTTAGCCGCTTCAACGCTCAATTTATGACTCCTTATTAAGAATCCGTCGCAAAAACGGACAGGCTGCTGATGAAAGTTCCAGCATGCCGTCGGGGTAGTTCTCATGTGCAGCCGTGGCCAGTTCGGGCGCAGATCGAGAGGCACTCAAGAAGCAAAACCAACCAGACCTGCCACCGGGGGCATGCGAATGAAACTCACTGACAAAGTAATCATTATCACGGGCGGTTGCCAGGGTTTAGGCCGCTCCATGGCCGAGTATTTGGCCGCCAGGGGCGCAAAACTGGCGCTCGTCGACCTGAACCAGGAAAAGCTCGACGACACCGTCGCTGCCTGCACGGCCTTGGGCGTCGAAGCCCGCGCCTATCTGTGCAACGTCGCCAATGAAGAGCAAGTGAGCCATATGGTCGCCCAGGTCGCCAGCGACTTTGGTGCTATTCATGGCCTGATCAACAATGCCGGGATCTTGCGTGATGGCCTGCTGCTCAAGGTCAAGGATGGCGAAATGACCAAGATGACCCTGGCTCAATGGCAGGCGGTCATCGACGTCAACCTGACCGGCGTATTCCTGTGCACCCGTGAAGTCGCGGCGAAAATGGTCGAGCTCGACAACAGCGGCGCGATCATCAATATCTCGTCGATTTCCCGCGCCGGCAATGTTGGCCAGACCAACTACTCCGCCGCCAAGGCCGGTGTCGCGGCAGCTACCGTGACCTGGGCCAAGGAACTGGCGCGCTATGGCATCCGGGTGGCCGGCATTGCACCGGGCTTCATCGAAACCGAAATGACGCTGGGCATGAAACCTGAAGCACTGGAGAAAATGACGTCGGGGATTCCGCTCAAGCGCATGGGCAAGCCTGAGGAAATCGCCCATTCGGCGGCCTACATCTTTGAGAACGACTATTACACCGGTCGGATTCTGGAGTTGGATGGCGGGTTGCGCATCTAGAGCCCCCCTAAACCAATGTGGGAGCGGCGGTGCGACGATTCGACTTGCTCGCGAAAGCGGTGGTTCAGTCAACAATACTGTTGAATGTTAATCCGCATTCGCGAGCAAGCCCGCTCCCACAGGTACCGGCGTTATCCGGCAGATATCAATCGTCGCTGATGGTGATATTCGGCATCGCCGGCGTGGCGGCTTCCTGCAACACGATCCGCGCACCGACATGGCGGGCCAGTTCCTGGTAAACCAGTGCAATCGGGCTGTCCGGTTCGGCGATGACCGTTGGCTTGCCGCCATCGGCCTGTTCGCGGATAGCCATCGCCAGCGGCAGCGACGCCAGCAGCTCGACGCCATACTGATTGGCCAGTTTCACACCGCCACCCTCACCGAACAGATGTTCGGCATGCCCGCAGTTCGAGCAGATGTGTACGGCCATGTTTTCCACCACGCCCAGTACGGGGATGTTGACCTTGCGGAACATCTCCACGCCCTTGCGTGCGTCCAGCAATGCCAGGTCCTGTGGCGTGGTCACGATCACCGCGCCGGCCACCGGGACTTTCTGTGCCAGGGTCAGCTGGATGTCACCGGTGCCTGGCGGCATGTCGATGACCAGGTAATCCAGGTCGCCCCACGCGGTTTGTGTCACCAGTTGCAGCAAGGCGCCGGAGACCATCGGCCCGCGCCAGACCATCGGCGTGTTGTCGTCGGTGAGGAACGCCATGGACATCACTTCGACACCATGGGACTGAATCGGCACGAACCATTTCTGATCCTTGATCTGCGGCCGGGTGCCTTCGGCGATACCGAACATGATGCCCTGGCTCGGCCCGTAGATGTCCGCGTCGAGGATCCCGACCTTGGCGCCTTCGCGGGCCAGGGCCAGCGCGAGGTTGGCCGCGGTGGTGGATTTGCCCACGCCACCCTTGCCGGACGCTACGGCCACGACGTTCTTGACGTTGGCCAGGCCCGGGATCTGTGCCTGGGCCTTGTGCGCGGCGATCACGCTGGTGATATCGACGCGGGCGGCGCTGACCCCGTCAAGGCCTTCAATGGCCATTTGCAGCATCTGCGCCCAACCGCTCTTGAACAAGCCGGCGGCATAACCCAGTTCCAGCTGCACGCTGACGCGCTCACCCTGGATCTCGATGTGGCGCACGCAGCCGGCGCTGACCGGATCCTGGTTCAGATAGGGGTCGGTGTATTGGCGAAGGACGGCTTCCACCGCTGCGCGATTGACGGCGCTCATGGGCAACTCCGAAAACAAGACTGGGAATAGATGGCGGGTATCCTACCCCTTCTGTCTTCCGGACGGCATGCCTGGCAACGATTTGCAGGGGTGAAATATCTTTGCCGGCGCTTTATAGTGGCCGACCTCCGTTTCATCAAGTAGCCGAGCCCCATGTCCGAGCCACGCAAGATCCTCGTCACCAGTGCCCTGCCCTATGCCAATGGTTCGATCCATCTTGGCCACATGCTGGAATACATCCAGACCGATATGTGGGTGCGCTTCCAGAAGCACCGCGGCAACCAATGCATCTATGTCTGCGCCGACGACGCCCACGGTTCGGCGATCATGCTGCGCGCGGAAAAGGAAGGCATTACACCGGAACAACTGATCGCCAACGTCCAGGCTGAACACAGCGCCGACTTTGCCGAGTTCCTGGTGGACTTCGACAACTTCCACTCCACTCACGCCGAAGAAAACCGTGAGCTGTCGAGCCAGATCTATCTGAAGCTGCGCGACGCCGGGCACATCGCCACGCGTTCGATCACGCAGTATTTCGACCCGGAAAAGAAAATGTTCCTGGCCGACCGCTTCATCAAGGGCACCTGCCCGAAATGCGGCACCGAGGACCAGTACGGCGACAACTGCGAAAAGTGCGGCGCGACCTACGCACCGACCGACCTGAAGGATCCGAAGTCGGCGATTTCCGGGGCCACTCCGGTGCTCAAGGATTCCCAGCACTTCTTCTTCAAGCTGCCGGACTTCCAGGAAATGCTGCAGGCCTGGACCCGCTGCGGCACCCTGCAAGACGCCGTGGCCAACAAGATCGCCGAATGGCTGGATGCGGGCCTGCAACAGTGGGACATCTCCCGCGATGCGCCGTACTTCGGTTTTGAAATCCCCGATGAGCCGGGCAAGTACTTCTACGTGTGGCTGGACGCACCAATCGGCTACATGGCGAGCTTCAAGAACCTTTGCGACCGCACGCCGGAGCTGGACTTCGACGCGTTCTGGGGCAAGGACTCCACCGCCGAGCTGTACCACTTCATCGGCAAGGACATCGTCAACTTCCATGCCCTGTTCTGGCCAGCGATGCTCGAAGGCGCGGGCTACCGCAAGCCGACCGGCATCAACGTGCACGGCTACCTGACCGTCAACGGCCAGAAAATGTCCAAGTCCCGTGGCACCTTCATCAAGGCCCGGACCTACCTGGATCACCTGTCGCCGGAATACCTGCGTTACTACTACGCAGCCAAGCTGAGCCGTGGCGTCGACGACCTCGACCTGAACCTCGAAGACTTCGTGCAGAAGGTCAATTCCGACCTGGTCGGCAAAGTTGTCAACATCGCCAGCCGTTGCGCCGGGTTCATCAACAAGGGCAATGCCGGGGTGATGGTCGAGACCAACGCCGCGCCGGAGCTGACCGAAGCGTTCCTGGCTGCCGCACCAAGCATTGCCGACGCCTATGAAGCCCGCGACTTTGCACGCGCCATGCGCGAGATCATGGGCCTGGCCGACCGCGCCAACGCCTGGATCGCCGACAAGGCACCTTGGTCGCTGAACAAACAGGAAGGCAAGCAGGAAGAAGTCCAGGCCATCTGCGCCACCGGCGTCAACCTGTTCCGTCAACTGGTGATCTTCCTCAAGCCGGTGCTGCCGCTGCTGGCCGCCGATGCCGAGGCGTTCCTCAACGTCGCGCCGCTGACCTGGAACGACCACGCGACCTTGCTCGCCAACCATCAGCTGAACGAGTTCAAGCCGCTGATGACCCGTATCGACCCGGTAAAAGTGCAGGCCATGACCGACGCTTCGAAAGAAGACCTGACCGCCAGCCAGACCGACACCGGCGAGGCTTTACCTGCGGGCAATGGCGAATTGGCGAAGGATCCGTTGTCGCCGGAGATCGAGTTCGACACCTTTGCCGCGGTTGACCTGCGCGTCGCCCTGATCGTCAAGGCCGAGCACGTGGAAGGCGCAGACAAGCTGTTGCGCCTGACCCTGGATATCGGTGACGAGCAGCGCAACGTATTCTCCGGGATCAAGAGCGCTTATCCGGACCCGTCCAAACTCAATGGCCGACTGACGATGATGATCGCCAACCTCAAGCCGCGCAAAATGAAGTTCGGCATTTCCGAAGGCATGGTGATGGCGGCAGGTCCCGGCGGTGAAGAAATCTACCTGCTGAGCCCTGACAGCGGCGCCAAGCCTGGTCAGCGGATCAAGTAAGGCACTGCGGTAAACCGATCCCACAGTCGTGCCTGGCGCGACTGTGGGATTTTCATGTCTGGCCCACCCTCCGTCCTTGCCGGATAATGCATAAACTTTTTAGACGGCTGCGTTGAAAAAGCCCCGTTCTTGCCGTAATGCTGTTCACTTAAGACAATTTTAAGGCGAGCAAGAAATATGTGGTGAGGGGATTCATCGAGACGTCGCACCGCCCCGTTGGGCCGCGAAGCAGCCCTCAGCAACCGTTCAAACAGACCGAGTTGTTCGGATTTACGACTGCTTCGCAGCCGAACGGGGATAAATCCCCTCGCCACAAAGCACTATCATGACCGAAACCCTGCTTACGCTCATCAGTACCGCCCTGCTCAACAACCTCGTGTTGCACTGGCCGCTGGGTGTAGATCCCCTGTTGGGCAGCGAACGTCGCCAGGTGCATGCCCTGGGGATCGCGACGACTTGCCTGATGCTGGTTACCGGGGTGCTTGGCTATGTGATCTATCAATGGCTGCTGGTACCGTTGGCGTTGACCGCGCTGCACCTGTTCGTGTTCCTGCCATTGAGTGCGCTGCTGATCGGCCCGTTGTTGAAGTTGCTTGCACGGGTGTTTTCGACACTGTCCTTCGAAGGTCTTTGGCCGTTGCTGCTGTGCAATGCCGGGGTGCTCGGCGTGGCATTGCTCAACGCCCGGGAGAACAACGGATTTTTTCACGCCTCAGCCTTGAGCATCGGTGCCGGGCTGGGCTTTTGGCTGGTACTGAGTCTGTTCCAGGACCTGCGCCAGCGCACACTCGACAACGATGTGCCCCTGCCCTTTCGCGGCCTGCCGATCGACCTGATCGGCGCCGGCCTGATTGCAGTGGCCTTTCTCGGATTCAGCGGGCTAATCAAAACATGAGTCTGATTCAACGCATCGACGCCCTCTTGCCGCAGACCCAATGCGGCAAGTGTGGCCACCCCGGATGCAAGCCGTACGCCGCAGGCATCGCCAGCGGTGAGCCGATCAACAAATGCCCGCCTGGTGGCAGTGAAACCATTATTGCCCTGGCCGAACTGTTGAACGTGCCGGTGCTGGAACTGGACACCAGTCGCGGCTCGGCTCCGGCGCAGATCGCCTATATTCGTGAAGCGGAATGCATTGGTTGTACGAAATGCATTCAGGCCTGTCCGGTTGACGCCATCGTCGGCGCGGCCAAGTTGATGCACACAGTCATCATCGACGAATGTACCGGTTGCGACCTGTGCGTGGCGCCATGCCCGGTGGACTGCATCGAAATGCATCCGCTGCCCTTGAGCGGCGTGCTGCCGATTGTCGGTGGCCTGGCCTCCAGCCTGGAAGAACAACGGGCGCGAGCCGCCAAGCGCAATCATGCACGGCGCCGTTTCGAGCAGCGCAACGCCCGTTTGCAGCGTGAAGAGCAACAAAAAATTGTCGAGCGAGAAGCCCGTGCGCAACGGGCTGTCCAACCCAGTGAAGTACCGCTCGACCCGGTGCAGGCAGCGCTTGAGCGCGTGCGCGCGCAGAAGGCCGCGAACGCCGATGCCGCCTTGAAAAAAGCCAAGGTCGACGTGGCGATGAGCCGGGCGCAACTGAACAAGTCGCTCAAGGCCTTCGGTCATCCGCCGACCTTCGAACAGCAATCGCAGTTGATTGTGCTGCAACAGCAGTTCGAAGCCGCCGAGCAAGCCTTGGCCCAACTGGAACGCGTTGCGCCGCCAGCCGTGGCGCCTGTCGCCGCTGTGGCGAACGACGCCGACCTGAAACGCGCAAAGATCCAGCTAGCCATGCGTCGTGCCGAGCTGAAGAAAGCCCAGGCGAGTGCGGCTCCCATCGAGCAGATCGAAGCCCTGGAGCGAGCCCTGAGCGAAGCCGAACGCCAGGTGGATGCACATGCCGCCCCTTGAATCGGCGGACGAACGTCTGCAGCAGGCGATGAAACTGGTTCTGCTGGCGACGCTGCCAGGCGTGTTGGCGTTGTTCTGGTTCTATGGCTGGGGGGTGTTGATCAACTTGACGCTCGCTGGTGTCAGTGCCTTAGCCTTTGAAGCGGCGGTGCTGCGATTGCGCAAGCGCGCGCTCAAGCCGACCTTGAGCGATGGCAGCGCCCTGGTCAGTGCCACGCTACTGGCCCTGGCCTTGCCACCCTATTGTCCCTGGTGGCTGACGATCAGTGCTGCGGCGTTTGCGATGTTGCTGGGCAAGCACCTGTATGGCGGGGTCGGCAGCAACCCGTTCAACCCGGCAATGCTGGGTTTCGCCCTGGTGATGGTGACCTTTCCACAGCAGATGACCCATTGGCCAGCCTCCCACGGCATGGACTTGTGGGGTGGCGTGCAGCAAGTGTTCGGCGCAGGCCAAGACCCGGACGCCTGGGTCCGGGCCACGGCATTGGACAGCCTGCGGATCAACAAAAGCCTGACCATGGATGAACTGTTCGCGGCGAATCCGGCCTTTGGTCAGTTCGGTGGCCATGGCGTGGAATGGGTCAACCTGGCCTTTCTCGCCGGGGGCACGTTCTTGCTGCAACGCCGGGTATTCAGCTGGCATGCGCCGGTTGGCATGCTCGCCAGTCTGTTCATCATCAGCCTGTTGTGCTGGAACGGTTCGGGCTCAGACTCCCACGGATCACCGCTGTTTCATCTGCTCACCGGTGCCAGCATGCTCGGCGCTTTCTTCATCGTCACTGAGCCGGTGTCCGGCGCAAAAAGCCCCGGAGCGCGACTGCTGTTCGGTGCAGGCGTGGGGTTGCTGACCTACCTTATTCGCACCTGGGGCGGCTACCCGGACGGCGTGGCCTTTGCCGTGCTGTTGATGAACCTCTGTGTACCGGCGCTGGAGCGGCTTGTCGCGGCCAGGCAGGAGCTGCGCGCACCATGAGCCGAGCGTCGAGCGCCGCCATCCTTGCATTGCTGGCCACCCTCGGGGCTGGCCTGACTTATCTCGTGCAGCACGCCAGCGCACCGCGGATTGCGACTGAACAGCGCCTGATCGACAGTCGCAACCTGCTGGACCTGCTGCCGCCCGACGGCTATGACAATCAACCCCTGGAGCAACCGCTCAGCCTCGAAAACGCTACGTTGGCCAACAGCACGCTGCTGGCGGGCTACCGTGCAACCAAGGCCGGCCGAGCCTATGCCGTGCTGCTGCGCAGCCAGACCCTGGGCTACGCGGGCGCCATTGACTTGCTGATCGCCATCGATCGCAACGGTAGGTTGCTGGGGGTCAAAACTCTCAGGCAGATGGAAACCCCGGGGCTCGGCGCACGCATCGCCGACTGGCCGAACGCCTGGCTCGAGGGCTTTTCCGGCAGGTCGCGAACCGATCCGGCTGACAACGGGTGGGCCTTGAAAAAGGACCAGGGACAGTTTGACCAGGTTGCGGGAGCGACCATCACCTCAAGAGCGGTGATCCACGCCACCCATGACGCATTGCGCTACTTCGATGAGCACCGAGCCTCACTGCTTGGGAGCCCTTCAAATGAATGAATCGTTGCGGCTGCGGAACACCCTGATGCTCGTGCCACTGATTGGCGCCACCGGCTCACTGGTGAATGCCCTGGGCCTGTGGTTGATGTTCATGGTGGTAACCAGTGCCTTTGGCCTCTGCATGAACGCCTTGCGCTCGCGCCTGCTCCCAGCGACCCATTTGCCGGCCAGCGTATTGCTTGCCGCAACGCTGACCAGTTGCGCAGAACTCGGCGCGCAGGTCTGGTCGTTGCAATGGCATCAACATGCCGGGATCTATGCCGGGTTGATCGCCTTGCAATGCGTCGTACTGGAGCGCAGTGATTTCTTCCAGGGCCCCTGGCGCGAACGCTGGCGCCTCTGCGGCCTGTTCGGCGCATTGATGGTGTCCCTGGGCCTGCTGCGCGAACTCATTGGCTACGGGACCCTTGGCAATCATCTGCCCTGGCTGGCGGGTGCAACGCACGCGGATTGGCAGGGCTGGTTGCTGACCGCTGACGGTGGCTTGCGACTGGCCACGCTGGCCCCTGGCGGTTTCATACTGCTCGGGTTGCTCATCGCCGCCTGGCAAGCCTGGCATCGCCCCCCACCCTCACACTGATCGCCTTCGAGGAAACGCACCGCACATGAACGCCGCAAAACGTCTGGAAATATTCCGCCGGCTGCATGAAGACAATCCGGAACCGAAGACCGAACTGGCCTATTCCTCACCCTTTGAGTTGCTGATTGCGGTGATTCTTTCGGCGCAATCAACCGATGTCGGCGTCAACAAGGCCACGGCAAAACTGTTTCCGGTTGCCAATACCCCGGCGGCGATTTATGCCTTGGGCGTGGAAGGATTGTCGGAATACATCAAGACCATCGGCCTTTACAACAGCAAGGCTAAAAACGTGATCGAGACCTGCCGGCTGCTGGTTGAGCGTCATGGAGGGGAAGTGCCGCAGACCCGTGAGGAACTCGAAGCCTTGCCTGGCGTCGGCCGCAAGACCGCCAACGTGGTGCTCAATACTGCATTTCGCCAATTGACGATGGCCGTGGATACCCACATTTTTCGGGTCAGCAACCGCACCGGCATCGCGCCTGGCAAGAATGTGGTCGAGGTCGAGAAAAAATTGATGAAGTTTGTGCCCAAGGAATACCTGCTCGACTCCCATCACTGGCTGATCCTTCACGGGCGTTACGTCTGCCTTGCCCGCAAGCCTCGCTGCGGCAGTTGCCGGATCGAAGACTTGTGCGAATACAAGCACAAGACGTCGGACGATTGAGCTGCTATTGGGGGTTTCGATTTATCGATTGAAAAAATCTTTTTTACCCGTCGCAAGATTGTCGATATAAGGAGCCCCAAAGGCCTTCTTCGCCTGGAGTAACTAAATGAGCACTGGCAAAGAACAATTGGACGTGGATGAGGACTTTACCGCCGGAGAGGCTGATGATGCCGAGCCGGTGGCTGAAGTAGCGAAAACCAACCTGAGCAAGCGTCGGACCATCGACAACCTGCTGGAGGAGCGCCGACTGCAAAAGCAATTGGCCGATTACGATTTTGACTTGTAAAACCTAAAAGCCTCCCGAAACGGAGGCTTTTTACCAAGTGTCGAGTCGCGATCAATGCTCGCCTGTGGAACTTCGTAAAACTCGGGCTCATCATGCCAGGCCGTTACGCTGGGCGAGCTCGATCAGATCGACCAGGGAGCGCGCATTGAGTTTCAACAGCAGTCGGGTCTTGTAGGTACTGACGGTCTTGTTACTGAGAAACATCCCATCAGCAATTTCTTTATTGGTCTTGCCCCGGGCCAACTGCTGCAACACCATCATTTCCCGCCCTGAAAGACGATCCACCATATCGGCTTCACTGGCATTGCCAAGACTGGCACGCACTGTATGCAACGCCTGATTGGGGAAGTAACTGTAGCCTGACAAGACCGCCTTTATTGCACTGAGCAACTCCGTGAGATCCTGCTGTTTGCACACATACCCGGCGGCACCGGACTGCATGCAGCGCATGGAAAAATGCCCAGGTGACTGAGAGGTTAATATCAGTACTTTCATCGGCATCGCAGCCGATGTCAGCCGCGCAATAACTTCCAGTCCATCCAGTTTCGGTATTCCAATATCCAGTATGACAATGTCCGGCATGTATTCTCGGGCCAGTTGCAATGCATCCACACCATTATCTGTTTCTGCAATGACTTCGTAGCCATGACGCTCCATCAGCATTCGTACCGCAAGACGAATGACGGGGTGATCATCCACAATCAGCACTTTATTCATGGGCAAGTCCAATTTCGCTATTCGATTTTTTAGAACCCGCACAATAGCCTAGTCGTTTCCCCCCTGGCATGTCGCTCCCCCCGGCCACTCGCACCCAGAGACATTCCCTACAGAAATTAGAGACTTTTCTTACAAAAAACCCAAGAAACCCCAGGACAGAAAACCTTAATTGAGGACTTGACTTTCCAATTGAGATTATTTTTTTGTATCGACCTGCAACAAAATAACCTGGGGAATTTAATTTTCAGACAGCGAACAGACATGTATCGACCCGCCCCACAAACTCAAAGGTAACTAAGGTTATCCAATATCCTCTCCTCCCCAAAAATATCACACATGACTTATCAACTCGCCCTTACAGCAAAAACCAACACATCATCGCCCTTATGGAAACGGTAAACAGCAAGCGTGCCGGCCTGACATTAAATTACTTGAAAAATAAAAAACCCGGGATGCCCAAGATCAGTTAGATGCATTAAATTAAAAACAAACACCACACCAAATAACAGTACGAGGATAAAAAATGGATAAGCTCAAAAAAAGTATAAGCAACCCCATGACAGTGATTGCAATATTTGCAACTCTGTCAGAAACATCAGCGGCCGTTACATTGCCGTTCCTTGATGACGATGACAGAGACGTCTACATCTGGTTCCTGATCAGCTTTCCCTTTTATCTGCTGTTGCTATTCTTCGCAACGCTCAACTTCAACTATCGATCGCTGTACGCCCCCTCTGACTTTGAGAAGGGAAAACATTTCATAAAATTCATGGACGGTGCTGAGCAACCCGAAAACGGGAAGAATAGAAAGTCCGCTGGCAGGACATCAGGCAGTGGCGGCCGATCCACTCGCCGCCCCTCCAAGGCACAGGATCCACCTTCGAAATCGGTCCCTGGCGTCGCCCTTTCGGCGCTACACCGCCTACGCCTGCCTGAACGGTTGAGGGACCTGTATGTCGTTGATGCACGCGCGATGACAGGCAACGCCGAGCTCTGCCACTTGATGGAGAGCATTCACAACGAACCGGGGAAAGCTGCGCGTGCAGTCGTATTCCTCACCTGCAACGCGTCAGATTCAATACTGAAGGAAGGCGCGGAAAACCCTGTAAAACACGCGAAGAGATCCTGCCGCACTACATTTTGTGCTGCCTACAATTTGAATTCACAGGGCTTGACGGTCATTGATCAACAGTTGCCAAGCGACGCACGACAGCCCGTGGCGTTTGACGATCAATCTGAAGGGAAGGATGTGCGAGGAAAAAGCAAAAAGCCGGAAGTATGTTGATGCAGGCAGACACCCACTTTTCAAAATGTGTGGCCCCGTCGATGACCGGGCCACACATTCCATTACATCAAAGGTCTCAGAACAGCTTGCGACCTTTGTTCGCTGCGATACGCATGCGCAAGGCGTTGAGCTTGATGAAGCCCGCTGCGTCGGCCTGGTTGTACGCGCCGCCATCTTCTTCGAAAGTGGCAATGTTGGCGTCGAACAACGATTCGTCGGACTTGCGTCCGGTGACGATCACGTTGCCCTTGTACAGTTTCAGGCGAACCACACCATTCACGTGTGCCTGGGAGGCATCGATCATCTGTTGCAACATCAGACGCTCAGGGCTCCACCAGTAACCGGTGTAGATCAGGCTGGCGTACTTGGGCATCAGCTCGTCCTTGAGGTGAGCTACTTCGCGGTCCAGGGTGATCGATTCGATCGCACGGTGGGCACGCAGCATGATGGTGCCGCCAGGGGTTTCGTAGCAGCCACGGGACTTCATGCCCACGTAACGGTTTTCGACGATGTCCAGGCGGCCGATACCGTGCTCGCCACCGATGCGGTTCAGGGTCGCCAACACGGTGGCAGGAGTCATTTCGACGCCGTCCAGTGCCACGATATCGCCGTTGCGGTAGGTCAGCTCCAGGTACTGCGGTTTGTCGGGCGCTTTCTCCGGGGAGACGGTCCAACGCCACATGTCTTCTTCGTGTTCGGTCCAGGTGTCTTCCAGCACGCCGCCTTCATAGGAGATGTGCAGCAGGTTGGCATCCATCGAGTACGGGGATTTTTTCTTGCCGTGACGCTCGATCGGGATGGCGTGCTTTTCGGCGTAATCCATGAGCTTCTCGCGGGACAGCAGGTCCCACTCGCGCCATGGAGCGATCACTTTCACACCTGGTTTCAGGGCATAGGCGCCCAGTTCGAAACGAACCTGGTCGTTACCCTTGCCGGTGGCGCCGTGGGAAATGGCGTCCGCGCCAGTTTCGTTGGCGATTTCGATCAGGCGTTTGGCGATCAACGGACGAGCGATGGAAGTACCCAGCAGGTACTCGCCTTCGTAAACGGTGTTGGCGCGGAACATCGGGAAAACGAAATCGCGCACGAACTCTTCGCGCAAGTCGTCGATGTAGATCTCTTTCACGCCCATGGCTTGAGCCTTGGCACGTGCAGGTTCGACCTCTTCGCCCTGACCCAGGTCAGCGGTGAAGGTCACCACTTCACAGTTATAAGTATCCTGCAGCCACTTGAGGATCACCGAAGTGTCCAGGCCGCCGGAATACGCCAGAACGACCTTGTTTACGTCCGCCATGCCATCACTCCACGGGGTTCTACGGAAAGCCGTCAAGTCTACCGCCCATACAGAATAATTTACAGTGGCGCGACAGCTTATGACGACGAAGCGACAGATTATGTCGAGAGCGCGACGATGACCGAAGGGTCAGGAAGTTGCCGAAGCGGTGGGCTTCGTCGCTTGAGGGGCCACCTGCTCCGCGGGGGCTCCCCGCTCCAGGCGTATCGCCACCCGGCGGTTTTTCGCCCGGTTGATGTTGCTGGTATTGGGTGCCAGTGGATAGCGCTCGCCATGGAAACGCAGGGTGATCTGTGACTCCTGGATGCCGTTGGCCTTGAAAAACTCCATCACCGCCAGCGCCCGGCGCCGTGACAGGTCACGGTTGGTCAGGCGATTGCCGCTGTTGTCGGAGTGGCCGTCCAGTTCGATGCGATTGACGGTCGGATCGGCCTTCATGTATTCCAGCATGACTTGCAGCCTGGCTTTGGCGGGCCCGTCCAGATCGATACCGCCACCGGGAAAGCCGACCTGGGATTGCTTCACCTGATCGAAGTTCTGCGGCAGCAACTTGGCCACGCAGCCCTGATAATCGGCAAACGCCTTGTTGAACCTGACCGGCAACAAACGCACCTCCGATACCCGGCCATCGCCCGAGGAGTGCCGGACCACGGGGCTGCGTCCGTCGATCAGGCCGCTGATCAAGCGTCCGGCCTGGGCCTGTGAGCTGTTGAACAGGACATTGCCGCTGCCGATCCGTACCGTGCCCAGATTGATATCACCACGTCCTGGCTGCCAAGGCGCGGCGGCGGCCAACAAAGTGGCAGAACCACCGCCCATCATTGCGTTGTACGCATTCAAACGAAATATCGCCTGCTCGCCAGCGCGGCGCACGAACTGGCCCGAGCCGAAATCAGTGACCGGCTGCGTCAGCCGGCACTCGAACTTGTCGCCTTCGACCGTCCACTCAATGCTCTCCAGGCGAGTCTGGAAAGTGAGTGCCATTGCGGGAAGGCTGGCAAACACACTGAGCAAGGCTAAATAACGCTGGCGCACGGGAGGCTCCACTGGCTTCTACGACAAAAAGACCGACACACAGATGTTTACGGCATACCTGTTGGATATCGGAAGCTTCCCGTAAAACTTGATAGCGGGTGCCTGCAAGAGTCTTTTCCGGTAGCATTCCCTTGAGTTTGACCCGCCTGGAATCCCCTCATGTCCGACCGCCTGACCCTGCTGCGTCCCGACGACTGGCATATTCATCTTCGCGATGGTGCCGTGTTGACCAATACCGTCGCGGATGTCGCGCGCACCTTTGGCCGCGCCATCATCATGCCCAACCTGGTACCGCCGGTGCGCAATGCGGCTGAAGCCGACGGCTATCGCCAGCGGATTCTCGCTGCCCGCCCGGCCGGCAGCCCGTTTGAACCGCTGATGGTCCTGTACCTCACCGACCGCACCCAGCCTGAAGAAATTCGCGAGGCCAAGGCCAGCGGTTTCGTTCACGCCGCCAAGCTGTACCCGGCCGGCGCGACCACCAACTCGGACTCGGGCGTCACCAGCATCGACAAGATTTTCCCTGCACTCGAGGCCATGGCCGAAGTCGGGATGCCTTTGCTGATCCACGGTGAAGTCACCCGCGGCGATGTCGACGTGTTCGACCGCGAAAAAATCTTCATCGATGAGCACATGCGTCGGGTGGTCGAGCGTTTCCCGACGCTCAAGGTGGTGTTCGAACACATCACCACCGCCGACGCCGTGCAGTTCGTCAACTCGGCTTCGGCCAACGTTGGCGCGACCATCACCGCGCATCACCTGCTGTACAACCGCAATCACATGCTGGTGGGTGGAATTCGGCCGCACTTCTATTGCTTGCCGATCCTCAAGCGCAATACGCACCAGGAAGCCCTGCTCGACGCCGCCACCAGCGGCAGCGAAAAGTTCTTCCTCGGCACCGATTCGGCGCCCCACGCCCAGCACGCCAAAGAAGCCGCTTGCGGCTGCGCCGGCTGCTACACCGCCTATGCGGCGATCGAGATGTACGCCGAGGCGTTCGAACAACGTAACGCGCTGGACAAGCTCGAAGCCTTCGCCAGCCTCAACGGCCCGCGTTTCTATGGCCTGCCGGCCAACACCGATCGCATTACCCTGGTCCGCGAAGAATGGACCGCCCCGACCAGCCTGCCGTTTGGCGAGTTGACCGTTATCCCGCTGCGCGCCGGTGAAAAACTGCGCTGGCGCCTGCTGGAGGAACACGCGTGAGTGAAGACCATTTCGACGACGAACAGGAAGGTCAAGGCGGTGGTGGCGGTTCCCGTCATCCAATGGCCGCCAGGTTTCGTGGCTACCTGCCGGTTGTCGTCGACGTAGAAACCGGTGGTTTCAACTCGGCCACCGACGCCCTGCTGGAAATTGCTGCAACCACGATCGCCATGGATGAAAAGGGTTTTGTGTACCCCGATCACACCTACTTCTTCAGGGTCGAGCCTTTTGAAGGTGCGAACATTGAAGCGGCAGCCCTGGAGTTCACCGGGATCAAGCTTGATCACCCGCTGCGCATGGCCGTGACTGAAGAAGCGGCGCTGAACGATATCTTCCGCGGCGTGCGCAAGGCACTCAAGGCCAACGGCTGCAAACGGGCGATTCTGGTTGGGCACAACAGCAGCTTCGACCTGGGCTTCCTCAACGCCGCGGTTGCGCGCCTGGACATGAAGCGTAACCCGTTCCATCCATTTTCCAGTTTCGATACCGCGACGCTCGCGGGCCTGGCTTACGGTCAAACCGTGCTGGCCAAGGCCTGTCAGGCCGCCGATATCGACTTCGACGGTCGCGAGGCGCATTCGGCTCGCTACGACACCGAGAAGACTGCCGAGCTGTTCTGCGGCATCGTCAACCGCTGGAAACAAATGGGTGGTTGGGAAGATTTCGACGATTGATTGAAGATTTTCTGCCCTTTGCTCTTTGTAGGAGCCGAGCTTGCTCGCGATGGTCGTGAACGATAACGCGGGCAGTCTGGATTCCCGCGGTGTTCTTGAGTCCATCGTCGGAGCGCCGCCCGGAGCATGCTCGCTCCTACAGGGGTCTTGCGTTTACTCCGCGCATAAAAAAACCGGCCTCAAGGGCCGGTTTTTTTGTACCTGGAGCGTGTGCCTTACAGCGCAGCAGCGTGCTCGGTCAGGTAAGCCGCAACGCCTTCTGGCGAAGCGTTCATACCTTTGTCGCCTTTTTTCCAGTTGGCAGGGCAAACTTCACCGTGCTCTTCGTGGAATTGCAGGGCGTCAACCAGACGCAGCAGCTCTTCCATGTTACGGCCCAGCGGCAGGTCGTTGATGATCTGCGAGCGGACAACGCCTTTGTCGTCGATCAGGAAGGCGCCACGGAATGCCACGCCGTCAGCGGACTGAACGTCGTAGGCCTTCATGACTTCCTGCTTGATGTCGGCAGCCATGGTGTAACGAACTGCGCCGATACCGCCGTCGTTAACCGGGGTGTTGCGCCATGCGTTGTGGGTGAAGTGCGAGTCGATCGACACAGCGACCACTTCAACGTTGCGCGCCTTGAACTCAGACATGCGGTTGTCCAGAGCGATCAGCTCCGACGGGCAAACGAAGGTGAAGTCCAGCGGGTAGAAGAACACCAGGCCGTATTTGCCTTTGATGGCCGACGACAGGGTGAAGCTGTCTACGATTTCGCCATTGCCGAGTACGGCCGGTACGGTGAAGTCAGGGGCTTGTTTGCCTACGAGTACGCTCATTGGATATCTCCTGGTGTAGAAGCGTTAAGAACAAGGTTTGCATCAGCCTGCCACCCTCAGGCGACAGCCCTGTGACACAAACCCGTTTCGAAAAGACCGGCCATCATACACCGCGTTTTTGGCGTGTCCGTAACGGTTTCTCCCCTGAGCGTAAAAAAGGACGAAGGGTCATCAGGATGGCAGCACACTGCGGACCAACCGTTCGTCAGACCTGGCAAAAAGTGCTTTCAAAGCACTTTGACAATCATTCTCGTTAACATTAAGATCCATCGCATTCGAGACATCAACAAGCGACGGTCTTCACTTATGTATGTTTGCCTCTGCACTGGCGTCACCGACGGCCAAATCCGCGATGCGATCTATGAAGGATGCTGCAGCTACAAGGAAGTGCGCCAGGCCACCGGCGTTGCCAGTCAATGCGGCAAATGTGCCTGCCTTGCCAAGGAAGTGGTCCGCGAGACCCTGACCAAGTTGCAGACGGCCCAGGCTTCGATCCCGTTTCCAGTTGAATTTACTGCCGCCTAAATCCCGCATTTCAAAGAACCGGACTCATGTCCGGTTTTTTTATGTCTGCAAATCAACTGCTTAGGCGCTAGACGCGGAACACAAACATTCTTATTCCGATTAATTTTTATATATGATTCAATAACTTAGGTTTGACACTCTTAGTAGTGCGGCTCAAACTCTGCCTTATAGACAGCTAATACAGGGCAGGACCCCATCATGAAAGGCGACGTTACAGTCATCCAGCATCTCAACAAGATCCTTGCCAATGAACTGGTCGCGATCAATCAATACTTCCTGCATGCACGCATGTACGAAGATTGGGGCCTGAACAAGCTCGGCAAGCACGAGTACCACGAATCCATCGACGAGATGAAGCACGCGGACAAGCTGATCAAGCGCATCCTGTTCCTTGAAGGCCTGCCGAACGTCCAGGACCTGGGCAAGCTGCAAATCGGCGAGCACACCCAGGAAATGCTTGAGTGTGACCTGCGTATCGAGAAGACTGGCCATGCCGACCTGAAAGCGGCAATCGCGCATTGTGAAACAGCGGGCGACTTCGGCAGCCGTGAATTGCTTGAAGATATCCTTGAATCCGAAGAAGAACATATCGACTGGCTGGAAACCCAACTGGGACTGATCGACAAGATCGGAATCGAGAACTACCTGCAATCGCAGATGGGCGACGACGAGTAAGTTCTACACTGCCCGCCTCGATGTAACAGAAGGCCCCGCGCTCTTTTAAAGAGGCGGGGCTTTTTTGTTTCAATTTGCCAATGTCTCAACCGGCCCAGGGGATTTTTCCTAAAGCCTGCTCCCCACAAGTCGATAACCTGGCATCGATAGCCGTGGGTGATCCACTGATCGCCTCACCACCTTTTTCCACAGAAGGTTTTTATGTCCTCCACCAAAGCCCGCGCAGATTCACTTTCGCTTCTGCTGTTTACCTTGCGCAGTGGCAAGCTGATGGCGATCAACCTGCTCAAAGTCAGTGAAATCATCCCTTGCCCACCACTGACCAAACTCCCCGAATCGCACCCCCATGTCAAAGGCATCGCCACCCTGCGCGGCACGTCGTTGTCGGTAATCGACCTCAGCCGCGCCATCGGTGAGCGTCCGCTGGAAGACCCTGACGGTGGGTGCCTGATCGTCACTGACGTCAGCCGCTCCAAGCAAGGCTTGCATGTCCAGGCGGTGAGCAAGATCGTGCACTGCCTGACCACCGACATCCGTCCGCCCCCCTTCGGCTCTGGCGGTTCGCGCTCGTACATCACCGGCGTGACCTCGGTCGACGGTACTCTGGTGCAGGTGCTGGACATCGAGAAGGTCATCCATGGCATCGCCCCGGTCCCCATCGACATGGCGCCGACCGAGCTCAGCATGGAAGACGCAGAAATACTGGGCAGCGCTCGTATCCTGGTGGTCGATGACAGCCAGGTGGCGCTGCAGCAATCGGTGCACACCTTGCGCAACCTGGGCCTCCAATGCCATACGGCCCGCAGCGCCAAGGAAGCCATCGACTGCCTGCTGGACCTGCAAGGCACCGCCCAGCAGATCAACCTGATCGTCTCGGACATCGAAATGTCCGAAATGGACGGCTACGCCTTCACCCGTACCCTGCGTGAAACCCCGGACTTCGCGCACCTCTACGTGCTGCTGCATACCTCCCTGGACAGTGCGATGAACAGCGAAAAGGCGCGGCTCGCGGGGGCCAATGCGGTATTGACCAAGTTCTCTTCGCCGGAACTGACCAAGTGCCTGATCGACGCGGCCAAGGCTGTCGCCGAACAAGGTCGTTGAGTCTTGAACGAGCAATTCTGCTATCTCATGCGGCGCAGTCTCGCGCGAGGCGTGCCCGCCCCCGCCTGGCCTCAGGGGATCGTCCTGACCGGCTATCGTCCCGATCAGGCAGAAGAGGTTCACGACTTGCTGGAATTGG
The DNA here is from genome assembly GCF_000408945.1 of Pseudomonas sp. G5(2012). Classification (NCBI taxonomy): domain Bacteria; kingdom Pseudomonadati; phylum Pseudomonadota; class Gammaproteobacteria; order Pseudomonadales; family Pseudomonadaceae; genus Pseudomonas; species Pseudomonas sp. G5(2012). Next base: position 7,286 of record NZ_APIO01000095.1, on the reverse strand, counting down.
GTTACTCCCAAGGAGGCGGCCGCGTCCCGGCCCTGGACGAATGGCAACAGCGTTTTGAATCCGATCCTGAATATGATCCGGCCTTGTGCTTCATCGCCCTGGATGCCCAGGGTATCGCGGGTGTGTGTCAGTGCTGGACCAGCGCCTACATCAAGGATCTGGTGGTGCATCCGCGGGCGCAAGGCCGGGGCTTGGGGCGAGCGTTGCTGCTCAATGCCTTCAAGGTGTTTCAACTGCGGCGCGAAGGGTATGTCGATTTGAAAGTGCTGGAAGACAACGTTCGCGCACAGCAGTTGTATGAAAGGGCTGGGATGCATGTAGTCCGCCGGGAACCAGTGCCGGTCTGACCCAGACCTTCAGGCATACTCAGGCCTTGGCCCACACCCGCCCAAGGATCACCAAACCATGAAAGCCGTCACCCTCACCTTCGTTTGCCTCACGGCCCTCGCTACCCAGGCCCAGGCCTCCAGCCCCGACGCCTGGGCCGCCTTCGACAAAGCCGTACTCGCCAGCTGCACCAAGGCCAGCGGTCTGGCCAATGCCAAACCCGTCGGCAACGCCGCGCAGTTCGATGATCGGGTCGGTTACACCGCGCTGCTGCTGCAAGGCCAGTACCCGCAAAAGCACATGAAAGGCCGACAAGGAACCGAACTGTGCCTCTACAACAAGAAAAGCAAAACAGCCTACGTGACCGAATGGGACTCCATACGCCCAAACTGACACCGCTGTCAGTCAGCAGTCACTTTCCTGACCGGGTCACAGGGATATAACGTAGATAGACAAAGCTGCGCACACTTCCACTTTCCGACCCGGCGCCCCTCTCGCATGCGAACTCAGAAAAAAACCGTTGTTATTGCAGCCTTTCTGATCGTGCTGGTAGCGCTGGGTGCGTGGTACCTGGGCAAACCCTCTGCAGCCCGGGTAACTACACAGGCCGCCATTCCGGTACGCGTGGTCAACGTGGTCGAAAAAGACGTGCCCCGCTATGTCAGCGGTATCGGTTCAGTGCTATCGCTGCACAGCGTGGTAGTCCGTCCGCAAATCGACGGCATCCTCACCAGGATCCTGGTCAAGGAAGGCCAACTGGTGAGCAAAGGTGATTTGCTGGCCACGATCGACGACCGATCGATCCGCGCCAGTCTGGACCAGGCCAGGGCGCAACTGGGCGAAAGCCAGGCGCAATTGCAAGTGGCCCAGGTCAATCTCAAGCGCTACAAACTGTTGAGCGTCGACGACGGGGTGTCCAAACAGACCTACGACCAGCAACAAGCGCTGGTCAACCAGCTAAAGGCCACGGCCCAAGGCAACCAGGCTTCGATTGACGCAGCCCAGGTGCAATTGTCGTACACACAGATTCGCTCCCCAGTCAGTGGTCGCGTCGGTATTCGTACGGTGGATGAAGGCAACTTCCTGCGCATGACGGACACCCAGGGACTGTTCACGGTGACCCAGATCGACCCTATCGCCGTGGAATTCTCCCTGCCGCAGCAGATGCTGCCGACCCTGCAAGGCCTGATCAACGATCCACAACATGCCAAGGTCAAGGCCTACATCGGTGCCGACACCGATGGTGAAACCGGCAACCTGCTGGGCGAAGGCCACTTGACCCTGATCGACAACCAGATCAACGCCAACACCGGCACCATCCGCGCCAAGGCCGAATTCAATAATCCTGGGCAAAAACTCTGGCCAGGCCTGTTGGTGACAGTAAAGATCCAGACAGCGCTGGATAAAGATGCGCTGGTCGTACCGCCCACCGTCGTGCAGCGTGGCCTCGATCAGCACTTCGTCTATCGGGTGAATGGCAACAAGGTCGAAACCGTACCGGTGCAGATGGTTCATCAAAGTAGCGGTCAGAGCATCATCAAAGGGGTGAAACCCGGTGACGTGCTGGTCAGTGATGGCCAGTCGCGGCTCAAGCCCGGTGCTACCGTGCAAGTACTCACCGACCCGCCGCAGGTCGTAAAATCGGAGTCGGCGCCATGAAAGGCCACGGTTCGGTATCCGCCTGGTGCATTGACCACCCTGTGGCGACGATTCTGCTGACGTTTTCCCTGGTGCTGCTGGGGGCGATTGCCTTCCCGCGCCTGTCCATCGCGCCGCTTCCGCAAGCAGAATTTCCGACGATACAGGTGGCCGCGCAACTGCCGGGGGCCAGCCCGGAAACCATGGCCTCATCGGTGGCCACACCCCTTGAAGTGCAGTTCAGCGCCATTCCCGGCGTGACGCAAATGACCTCGAGCAGCGCCCTGGGCTCAACCAACCTGACCCTGCAATTCACCCTCGACAAGAGCATCGATACCGCCGCCCAGGAGGTCCAGGCCGCGATCAACACCGCGGCAGGCAAACTGCCCAAGGACATGCCGAACCTGCCGACCTGGCGCAAGGTCAATCCGGCCGACAGCCCGGTACTGATCCTCAGCGTCAACTCGTCCCTGATGCCCGGCCCGGAGCTCAGCGACCTGGTGGAAACCCTGTTGTCCCGTCAGATCAGTCAGATCGACGGTGTCGGCCAGGTCGTGATTACCGGCCAGCAACGTCCGGCGATTCGTGTCCAGGTCTCGGCAGACAAACTCGCCGCCATTGGCCTGACCCTCGCCGATATTCGCCTGGCGATCCAGCAGACCAGCCTCAACCTTGCCAAAGGTGCGCTGTATGGGGAATCGAGCATCTCGACCCTGTCCACCAACGACCAGTTGTTCCATCCTGAGGAATACAACCAACTGATCGTTTCCTACAAGGACGGCGCACCGGTCCATCTCAGGGATGTCGCCAAAGTCGTCAACGGCTCGGAAGATGCCTACGTCCAGGCTTGGGCGGGCACCCAACCGGGCGTCAACCTGGTGATCTTCCGCCAACCGGGGGCCAACATCGTCGAGACCGTGGACCGCATTCAAGCGGCGCTCCCGAGCCTGGAAGCGATGCTCCCGGCTTCGGTGCAGGTCAAGACACTGATTGACCGCACGCAGACTATCCGCGCTTCGCTGCATGAAGTGGAAATCACCCTGTTGATCGCGATCATGCTGGTGGTGGCGGTGATGGCGCTGTTCCTGCGCCAGCTCTCGGCAACCCTGATCGTGTCGGCAGTACTGGGGGTTTCACTGATCGCCAGTTTTGCATTGATGTACGTGATGGGCTTCAGCCTGAACAACCTGACGCTGGTGGCAATCGTGGTGGCCGTGGGGTTTGTGGTCGACGATGCGATCGTGGTGGTGGAAAACATCCACCGCCACCTGGAGGCAGGCGACGGTATGCGCGAGGCCGCGATCAAGGGCGCCGGAGAAATCGGCTTCACGGTGGTATCGATCAGTTTCTCGCTGGTCGCGGCGTTCATTCCGCTGCTGTTCATGGGCGGCGTGGTCGGACGCCTGTTCAAGGAGTTCGCCCTGACCGCCACCGCCACCATCATGATTTCGGTGGTCGTGTCGCTGACGTTGGCGCCCACCCTGGCAGCGCTGTTCATGCGCGCGCCGGTGCATCACGCCCACGACAAGCCCGGCTTCGGCGAACGCCTGCTCGCGCTGTACGAAAAAGGCCTGCGCCGCGCGCTCGCTCACCAGAAGTTGATGATCGGCGTATTCGGTCTGTCGCTGGCCCTGGCCGTTGCCGGTTACATTTTTATTCCCAAGGGCTTCTTCCCGATCCAGGACACCGGGTTTGTCCTCGGCACAACCGAAGCCGCCGCTGATATTTCCTACGGCGACATGGTGAAAAAACACTTGGCGATGGCTGAAATCGTCGCTGCCGACCCCGCCGTCGAGACCTTCTCGCACTCGGTCGGGGTGTCGGGCAGCAACCAGACCATCGCCAACGGCCGCTTCTGGATCGCCTTGAAAAAACGCGGCGACCGCGATGTTTCAGCCAGCGAATTCATCGACCGTATTCGCCCGCAATTGATGAAAGTTCCGGGCATCGTCCTGTACCTGCGCGCCGGGCAAGACATCAACCTCAGCTCCGGCCCGAGCCGGGCCCAGTACCAGTACGTACTCAAGAGCAACGACGGTGCAATCCTGAGCACCTGGACCCAGCGCCTGACGGAAAAACTGCGTGGCAACCCGGCCTTTCGCGACATTTCCAACGACCTGCAACTGGGCGGCAGCATCACCCACATCAGCATCGACCGCAGTGCCGCGGCACGCTTTGGCCTGACGGCCAGCGATGTCGACGAAGCGCTGTACGACGCCTTCGGCCAGCGCCAGATCAACGAATTCCAGACCCAGATCAATCAGTACAACGTGATCCTGGAACTGGACACGCGCCAGCGCGGCAAGGCCGAAAGCCTTAACTACTTCTATCTGCGCTCGCCCCTGAGCGGGGAAATGGTGCCGCTGTCGGCCCTGGCGAAATTCGATGCGCCCACGGTGGGGCCGCTGTCCATCGCCCATGACGGCATGTTCCCGGCCGCCAACCTGTCGTTCAACCTGGCGCCCGGTGTGGCGCTGGGCGATGCAGTGATCATGCTCAACCAGGCCAAGGTCGACATCGGCATGCCAACGGCCATCAGCGGTAACTTCCAGGGCGCGGCCCAGGCGTTCCAGAGTTCGCTGGCCAGTCAGCCATGGTTGATCCTGGCGGCGCTGGTGGCGGTTTACATCATTCTTGGTGTGCTCTACGAGAGCTTCGTCCACCCGCTGACGATCATCTCGACTCTGCCCTCGGCCGGGCTGGGCGCAGTGATCATGCTGTGGATCTGCGGCCAGGACTTTTCGATCATGGCGCTGATCGGGCTGGTGCTGCTGATCGGCATCGTCAAGAAAAACGGCATCCTGATGATCGACTTCGCGCTCGACGCGCAGCGCAAGGGCGGCCTGGCGCCGGAGGAAGCGATCTTCCAGGCGTGCCTCACGCGGTTCCGCCCGATCATCATGACCACCCTCGCCGCACTGCTCGGCGCCCTGCCGCTGATGCTCGGCTATGGCACCGGCGCCGAACTGCGCCAACCCCTGGGGATCGCGGTGGTCGGCGGCCTGCTGGTGAGCCAGGCACTGACGCTGTTCACCACGCCGGTCATATACTTATGGCTTGAACGACTCTTCCATAGGCCCAAGCCCGCGCCCGTGCCGGCGCTGGCGAGCACAGACTGAGGCGGGGTCATGCGCGTCCTGATTATCGAAGACGAAGAAAAAACCGCGGACTATCTTCACCGCGGCCTGACGGAACAGGGTTACACCGTGGACCTGGCCCGCGATGGCGTGGAAGGCCTGCACCTGGCGCTGGAAAGCGACTACGCGGTGATCGTCCTCGACGTGATGCTGCCGGCCCTCGACGGTTTCGGTGTATTGCGCGCCTTGCGTGCGCGCAAACAAACGCCGGTGATCATGCTCACCGCCCGCGAACGGGTCGAAGACCGCATCAAGGGCCTGCGCGACGGTGCCGACGACTACCTGGGCAAGCCATTTTCCTTCCTCGAACTGGTGGCACGCCTGCAGGCGCTGACCCGGCGCAGCGGTGGCCACGAGCCGGTGCAAGTGAGCATCGCCGACCTGTGGATAGATTTGATCAGCCGCAAGGCCACCCGCGCCGGCACACGCCTGGACCTGACAGCCAAGGAGTTCTCGCTGCTCAGTGTTCTGGCCCGTCGCCAGGGTGAAATCCTGTCGAAGACGGCCATCGCCGAAATGGTCTGGGACATCAATTTCGACAGCGACGCCAACGTCGTCGAAGTCGCGATCAAACGCTTGCGAGCCAAGCTCGATGGGCCATTCGAAGAGAAATTGCTGCACACGATTCGTGGCATGGGTTATGTACTGGAGAGCCGTGGTGTCCAGTAATAGCATTGCGCTGCGCCTGAGCGGGATGTTTACCCTGGTGGCGCTGCTGGTGTTCCTGTTGATCGGCTGGGCGCTGTACCAACAGGTCGACAAAGGTTTGGGGTTGTTGCCCGAAGCCGAACTGGACGCGCGCTACAGCGTGCTCGAATCGACCGTCGGCCGTTACGGCACGCCCGAGCACTGGGTGAAGATCAATAACAAGCTCAAGCTGCTCGGCGAAGAAGACAAGCGCATCAGTTTCTGGATCGTCAGCGGCGATCCCCAGTACGAATACGGCAATCCGACCCCGAGCATCCGTGCCTTCGCCGAAGGACCGTTGGGCATGCGCGACTTGCAACTGGCGGATCACCCCTACCCGCTGAAAGTGCTGGTCAGCCAATTCCCGGCCAAGGATCAGCGCCCGCCCCTGCGATTCATGATCGGTATCGACACCGAAACTTTTTACCATACCCAGCACCAGTTGCTGATCGCCCTGATCAGCCTGGCGGTTATCGGCGTGCTGATGGCCTCGGCGCTGGGTTACTGGGTGGCGCGGATCGGGCTCAAACCATTGATCAAGCTATCCCAGGAAGCCCAGCGCCTGGCCCCGCCATTGCGTTCAGGTCGCTTGCGCCTGTCGTCGCTGCCCCCTGAGTTGAATCAATTCGTCGACTCGTTCAACTCGACACTGGAACGGGTCGAACAGGCGTACTCGCGCCTGGAATCGTTCAACGCCGATGTCGCCCATGAACTGCGCTCGCCGCTGACCAACCTGATCGGCCAGACCCAGGTCGCGCTTACACGCGGGCGTTCGGCGGAACACTATTTCGAGGTGCTGCAATCGAACCTTGAAGAACTTGAACGGCTGCGCTCGATCATCAATGACATGCTGTTCCTGGCCAGCGCCGACCAGGGCAGCAAGGCCACCAAACTGACCTCCACCTCACTGGCGGAGGAAGTGGCGACGACCCTGGAATATCTGGACTTCATTCTCGAGGACGCCCAGGTACAGGTTCAGGTCAGCGGCGATGCCCAGGTGCGAATCGAGATCGCCCACCTGCGCCGGGCCTTGATCAACCTGCTCAACAACGCCGTGCAGCACACCGACCCCGGACAAGTCATCAAGGTGCGAATCGAAGCAGGCGAGCACCAGGTCAGCATCGGCGTCGCCAACCCGGGCGCACCGATTTCCAGCGAGCATCTGCCGCGCCTGTTCGAACGCTTCTACCGGGTCGATGCCTCACGCAGCAACAGTGGCAACAACCACGGGTTGGGCCTGGCCATCGTCAAGGCGATTGCCCTGATGCATGGCGGCGATGTGTTCGTGCGCAGCGACCATGGCATGAATACCTTTGGCATGCATTTGCCCGTCTGAGGCCCCACGCTCCCTCCCCCCCGAAAACAGGCCGACCGGCAGGCCGCCTCGTTTTGGGTGTTGCTCGTTGATCCGTGCCGCGTCGAAGCCTGTGGGAGATTGTTGTCTGAGTACATATCCATTGCTGCGGAGTACATATCCGTTGCTGCGGTAACGGCCAC
>NZ_APIO01000094.1:0-36848 GCF_000408945.1 Pseudomonas sp. G5(2012) | reverse complement strand
CTCCTACAGGTGTACACATAACCCTGTAGGAGCTGCCGCAGGCTGCGATCTTTGGCGGTTAAGCAGTTTTCCAGGTGATCTCTTCTTCACCGTCGGCGCTGATGCGAATCCAGCGATCCGCCGTCTCTTCACCTTCTTCCTCGACCCAGCTACCCGGTGCGCAGCGCACTTCGACGTTCAACGCGGCAAAGGCAGCGCGGGCGCAGGCGATGTCGTCTTCCCACGGCGTCTGGTCGCTTTCCAGGTACAGGCTGTTCCACTTTCCTACGGCCTTGGGCAGCCAGGTCACCGGCACGTTGCCGGCCTTGCACTTGTAGGTCTGGCCTTTCTGGACCCAATCGGTGCACGGGCCCAATGCCGCGCCGAGCCAGGCCGAGATGGCCTTGTGGTCGACGTCGGCGTCTTTCAGGTAAATCTCGATATCGGGTTGGCGCATGGATGTCCTCACTGCGTGTCTGAAAAATCCATTCGCGGATTTAGCCGGTCTTGAGCCGTTGCCCAAGACCAAAAATGGTTGAAGTTATTGAAGTACGAAGTAATCGTAGCGCATCGATACGGTGACTTCGAAAGGCTCGACCTGCTCAATGACTGCTGCCCGGCGCTCGGCACTGGCGCGCCAGCCGTGGGGGGTCATGGCCAACAGGTTCGCCCGGTCCTGACCACTGGCAAGCGTCAGTTTGAACGTCAGGGTCTCGCTGTGAGCCAGCGCCATGCCTTCAGGCACCAGGTCCAGGTGCTTGTCGTCGATGTACTCGCGGACTTCGTCGTACAGCCGCTCACGCAGCTCCATCAGGTGGCCGCTGGTCGGACCGACTTTCATCAGGCCGCCGCCGGGGCTGAGCAGGCGCTTGGCTTCGTCCCAATCCAGCGGGCTGAAGACGCTGGCCAGGAACTGACAGCTGCCCGATGCCAGCGGCACGCGGGCCATGCTGGCGATCAACCAGGTGAGCTTGGGGTTGCGTTTACAGGCGCGCTTGACCGCTTCCCGGGAAATGTCCAGGGCGTAGCCGTCGGCGTCCGGCAAGGCGTCGGCGATTTGCGCGGTGTAATAGCCCTCGCCACAACCGATATCGATCCAGCGCTGTGGCGCGTAACTTGCCGCCAGTTCCGCCAGGCGCTTGGCCACCGGCGCGTAATGGCCGGCGTTGAGGAAGTCGCGGCGGGCTTCGACCATCGCCTGGTTATCCCCAGGATCGCGGCTGTTCTTGTGCTGCACCGGCAACAGGTTCAGGTAACCCTGGCGCGCACGGTCGAAACGATGCCCGGCGGGGCAGGCCACGCCGTTGTCCACCGCGCTCAGCGGTTCACTGCAGATCGGGCAAGCGAGCATCAGGCGAGCAACTTGATCAGGGTCTGGTAGTAGATTTCGGTCAACACATCGAGGTCGGCCGCCAGTACGCGCTCGTTGACCTGGTGGATGGTCGCGTTGACCGGCCCCAACTCGACCACTTGCGTGCCCATGGTCGCAATGAAACGGCCGTCGGAAGTGCCACCGCTGGTGGAAGCCTGGGTTTCACGACCGGTGATGTCCTTGATGCTCGAGGACACGGCGTCGAGCAGCGCGCCCGGTTCGGTGAGGAACGGCAGGCCGGACAGTGCCCAGTCGATGTGCCAGTCCAGGGCATGCTTGTCGAGAATGTCGGCGACACGCTTTTGCAGGCCTTCGACGGTCGACTCGGTGGAGAAGCGGAAGTTGAATACGGCGACCAGGTCACCCGGGATGACGTTGGTCGCGCCGGTGCCGGAGTTGACGTTGGAAATCTGGAAACTGGTCGGCGGGAAGAAATCGTTGCCGTGGTCCCAATGCTCGGCGGCAAGTTCCGCCAGCGCTGGAGCGGCCAAGTGGATCGGGTTCTTGGCCAGGTGCGGGTAGGCCACGTGGCCCTGTACACCACGCACGGTCAGCTTGGCGCCGAGGGAACCGCGACGGCCGTTCTTGACCACGTCACCGACCAGGGTGGTGCTCGACGGTTCGCCGACGATGCACCAGTCCAGGCGCTCCTTGCGTGCGACCAGGCGTTCAATCACGGCCTTGGTGCCATGGTGCGCCGGGCCTTCTTCGTCGCTGGTGATCAGGAAGGCGACCTTGCCCTTGTGATCCGGGTAATCGGCGACGAAACGCTCGGCGGCCACGGTCATGGATGCCAGGCTGCCTTTCATGTCTGCCGCGCCACGGCCGCAGAGCATGCCGTGTTCGTCGATGACTGCGTTGAACGGATCGATTTGCCAGGCGGTCACGGGACCTGTCGGCACCACGTCGGTGTGACCGGCGAAGCAGAGTACCGGGCCGTCGTGTTTGCCGTGGGTGGCCCAGAAGTTATCCACATCTTCGATGCGCATCGGTTCCAGCATGAAACCGGCATCGCCCAGGCGCTGCATCATCTGCTTCTGGCAATCGGCGTCGACCGGCGTCACGGACGGACGGCGGATCAGGTCGATGGCGAGTTGAAGGGTCGGCGAAAGGTCGGCGTGGGCCGTCATGGGAAACTCCGGAAATCATGAATGTGGGCGCGGACCCACTGTGGGAGCGAGCCTGCTCGCGAAGGCGGCGTGTCAGTCAACATAAACGTTGATTGTTACAACGCCTTCGCGAGCAGGCTCGCTCCCACAGGGATCAGGTCCGGCCATTGGGCCGTAGCCCCTGCAAAATGGCGGTTATCTTAAAGCAAAACGGCGACCATTGGCCGCCGTTTAGTGCATCGGTGAAGATTTAGACCGCTGGCGCCGTTTCGGTTTCGGCGGTCGGCTTCGGCAGGGAGGAGAGGAACGCCATGATCAGCGCCGCCAGGTACGGCAGCGACTGTACCAGCAGCATGGTTACCCAGAAACGCATGTCGTTGCTCGGCATGCCGTTCACCAGGTAGATCCCCAGGGCCGCGCCCCACAACAGCAGCATGATGAACACCTCTTCACGGGCCTCGGCAATGGCCACCCAGAAGCCGTGGCTATCGGCATGCTTCGGCGTGCGGATGAACGGAATGCTGCTGGTGAAGAAACCGTACAACACCGCCTTGGCGATGGTGTGCGACAACGCAAGTCCCGCCAGTGCCGCGCAGAACGCATCCTTGAGGTTCACCCCCACCGCCCGTCGGTAGAGGAAGATGATCTTGCCGACCTTGAACACGAACAGCGCCAGGGGCGGGATCGCGAAAATCAGCAACGGCGGATCGACCCGCTGCGGCACGATGATCATCGCCGCCGACCACAACAGCGCGCCGACAGTGAAGAAGATGTTCATGCCATCGGCGACCCACGGCAACCAGCCCGCAAGGAAGTGGTAGCGCTGGCCGCGGGTCAGCTCGGTGTCCTTGCCGCGCAGCAGGCTGCGGGTGTGACGCTTGATGATTTGGATCGCGCCATAGGCCCAGCGGAATCGCTGTTTCTTGAAGTCGATGAAGGTGTCGGGCATCAGGCCCTTGCCGTAGCTGTCGTGGTAATACGCCGCCGACAGGCCTTTTTCAAACACTCGCAGGCCAAGCTCGGCGTCTTCGCAGATGCACCAGTCGGCCCAGCCCAGTTCCTCGAGCACCGAGCGCCGGGTCATGGTCATGGTCCCGTGCTGGATGATCGCGTCACGGTCGTTACGGGTAACCATGCCGATGTGGAAGAAGCCTTTGTATTCCGCGTAGCAGAGCTTCTTGAAGGTGCTTTCGTTCTGGTCGCGGTAATCCTGCGGCGACTGCACCACGGCGATTTTCGGGTCGGCGAAGTGCGGCACCATGTGCTTGAGCCAGTTGGGGTGCACGCAGTAATCGGAGTCGATCACCGCGATCACTTCGGCATCCTTGGCGGTGTGGGGGATCAGGTAGTTCAGCGCACCGCCCTTGAAACCGGCCAAGGGTGCGACGTGGAAGAACTTGAAGCGTGGGCCGAGGGTTTCGCAGTAGTCGCGCACCGGTTCCCAGACCGCCGGGTCCTTGGTGTTGTTGTCGATGATCAGGACTTCGAAGTCCGGATAGTCGAGATTGGCCAGGGCGTTGAGGGTCTCCTTGACCATCTCCGGAGGCTCGTTGTAGCACGGCACATGGATCGAGACTTTCGGTCGATAGTTCGAATCACCGACCACCGGCAGGAATTCCCGGCGCCGTTTGTGGATCCACACGGCTTCGGCCAGTTCGTGGGCCTCGGTCAGCAACACGATGAACACCCCAAGTGCACCAAGGGCGAGTAGGAAGCCCACCGTCAGGCTGAACCAGGTGCTGTATTGCTGGCTGTAGTCATAACCGATCCACACCAGCACCGAACCGCAAAGGAACGCGATAAAAGTCAGGAAGGTGCGACCACGTTGGCGCAGGGCCGAGCCGTCGATCATCAGCAGGGTCAGCGACAGCAGCGCCAATACCACCGAGCCAATGGCCAGCACGCGCCATTGCGGGATCGCGACCACCGGGCCTTCGAAGTTGAATTTCTGTTGGCGTGCGGCGTTGAACACACCCCAGTAGGCGCCTACCGAACCTTCGTCACTGGCCTTCCACGGCTGGTCGAACGCTTCGATCACGAAGTAGTTGAAGCCCTGGCGGTTGAGCTTGTTGACCAGGGTTCGCAGATAGATCGCCTGGTCTGCCGGCGACGCATCGGCGCCTCCGCGCATGCGGCCGTTGCTTGGCCAGCCCACTTCGGAAAGTAGCAGCGGTTTTTTCGGGAACATCTTTTTCAGGTCGCGGGCCCGGTCGAGGACGAACTGTCCCGCCTTGTCCATCGGGATGAACTCCCAGTAAGGCAGCACGTGCGCGGCAATCAGGTCGACGTGCTTGGCCAGTTCGGGGTGTTCTTCCCAGACGTGCCACTGTTCGGACGTAGTCACCGGCACCTTCACAGCGGCGCGGACGCGATCAAGGATCACACTCAGTTCGGCAGCGGTGATTTCCTTACGGAAAATGGCTTCGTTACCTACAACGACGCGCACGACGCTGCGCGAAGAATTGGCGATTTCGATGGCACGGGTGATTTCCCGCTCGTTGCGTTCCTGGTCCGGGCTGATCCAGATCCCCAGTGTCACCCGCAGGCCAAACTCTTCCGCCAGCTTGGGAATGTTTTCCAGCGTACCGTCGACCGAGTAAGTACGGATGTTGTCCGTCAGCTTGCTCATTATCTCCAGGTCACGACGCATTTGATCGTCGGTTGGATACTGCTCCTTCTGTGGGAATTGACCCTGCTGGAAAGGTGAGTACGAGAAGCCGGAGATCTGTTCGGGCCAGTTGGGAGCGGTTACCGGGCGATTGATCAGCGCCCAGAAACCGGTAAACAAGGCAGCGATGGCGAGCACCACCACCAGGTTGAGTCCAAATTTACGCGATGACATAGTTATTTCGGGTTCCAAAGACTGTGGAACGAAGGAACGGTCGGACCGCCAAGGGGGGCGAATCCTACACTAGGCATTCTCTGAACCTATAGCGGACAGGGAATTACCCGACATTGGGCAATTCACTTTCACATAAGTTCTTACACTAACCGCTCGAACCCTAAAATTTCGTGCGACGAAGCCCTATACTGCGCGCCGGTTTTTGAGGTGATGGTCATGAGTACAGAAGATCCGCGGTTTGCAGGCATCGCCCGTTTGTATGGCATCGAGGGCCTTGAGCGCCTGCGCGCGGCGCATGTGGCGATTGTTGGCGTCGGTGGCGTCGGCTCCTGGGCGGCGGAAGCCATGGCCCGTTGCGGTGTCGGCGAGATCTCGTTGTTCGACTTGGACGATGTCTGTGTCAGCAACGCCAACCGCCAGTTACACGCATTGGACAGCACCGTCGGCAAACCCAAGGTCGAAGTGATGGCCGAGCGCTTGCGCGGGATCAATCCCGATTGCACGGTGCACGCGGTGCCGGATTTCGTCACCCGCGAGACCATGGCCGAGTACATCACGCCGAACATCGATTGCGTGATCGACTGCATCGACAGCGTCAACGCCAAGGCGGCGCTGATTGCCTGGTGTAAGCGGCGCAAGATCCAGATCATCACCACCGGCGGTGCGGGCGGGCAGATCGATCCGACGCTGATCCAGGTCTGCGACCTCAACCGTACGTTCAATGATCCGCTGGCGTCGAAAGTGCGCTCCACCTTGCGCCGCGACTATGGCTTTTCGCGCACCGTGACCCGTCATTACAGCGTGCCGTGTGTGTTCTCCACCGAGCAACTGCGCTACCCGAAACCCGATGGCAGCATTTGCCTGCAGAAGAGTTTCGTCGGTGATGGTGTGAAGCTTGACTGCGCCGGTGGTTTTGGCGCTGTGATGATGGTGACGGCGACCTTCGGCATGGTCGCGGCGACCAAGGCGGTGGACAAGATCGTGGCGGGTGTGCGGCGGCCGGCGGAGCGCGTCAAACCTTCCTGACTGATCATTTCCACGCAGAGCGTGGGAATGATCAGTCAGGCGGCGAGTTCACGCATCCGTTGTAAAACCGCATTCAAGCCATTGCTGCGCGACTGGGACAACTGGCGACCCAACCCCAGCTGATTGAACCAGTCCGCCAAGTCCACCTGCTGAAGCTCATTCGCCGACAACCCGTTGACCCGCGCCAGCAGCAACGCCACCAATCCGCGAATCAACCGTGCATCACTGTTGGCCCTGAACTGCCAGTGGCCATCCTTCAGTTCGCCCACCAGCCACACCTGGCTTTCGCAGCCGTGCACCCGGTTGGTGTCACACATTTCTACTTCGTTCAGTACGGGCAGGCGCTCGCCCCACTGCATCAGCAGGCGCGCCCGTTGTTCCCAGCCCGGCAGATCTTGAAAGGCTTGCAGCGCGTCCACGGCTTCAGCGGGAAGGCTCATCGCAATAACTCCAGTGCTTGATCCAGCGCTTCAAAGAACCGTTCCAGGTCTTCGGAGTCGTTGTACAGCGCCAACGACACCCGAATCGCTCCGGCCAGGTGCAGGCTTTTGAGCAGCGGCATGGCGCAGTGATGACCGGCGCGGACCGCAATGCCCTGTTCGGTCAGAAGGTGCGCCAGATCCGAGTTATGTACACCTTCGATGGTGAAGCTCGCCAGTGCCACTTGCGGCTTGCCCAACAGGCGGATGCCATTACGTGCAGCGAGCCCCTTGAGTAGATAGTCATGCAGGGCCGATTCATGGGCGCAAACAGCGTGCTGATCGAGCCCGGCAAGGTAATCCAGGCTTGCCCCCAGTCCAATGACGCTGGAAATCGGCGGCGTGCCGGCTTCGAATCCCAGCGGAGCAGGGCGGAAGCGGGCGTCATGATAGTTGGCATCCAGCACCATTTCGCCGCCGAACTGCCAGGGGCGTAGCTGTTGCAGCGCTTCATGGCGCCCAAACAACACGCCCAGGCCATCAGGGCCATAGAGCTTGTGGCTGGAAAATACATAGAAGTCGCACCCTAGCGCTTGCACGTCATGCCGACCATGGACCACGCCCTGGGCGCCGTCGATCACGGTCAAGGCGTTATGCGCCTTGGCCAGCGCCAGCAGCGGGGGCAGGGGTTGCCAGGCGCCGATGACGTTGGACAGCTGGCTGACCGCCAGCAGCCGCGTGCGTGGGCCGATCAACCGTCCGGCAGCGTCAAGGTCGATCACACCGTCGGCATCCAGTGGCAGGATCACCAGGTTTAGCTCGCGGCGCTGCGCCAGTTGCTGCCACGGCAGCAGGTTGGCGTGATGTTCCAGGGCGCTGATGACAATCTCATCGCCTGGATTGAAAAGATGTTCCAAGCCATAGGCCAGGAGGTTCAGCGCGGACGTCGCGCCATGCGTGAAGATGATTTGCCCGCGGTCGCCGGCATGGAGCCATTGCGCGGCTTTGCGCCGACTGTCCTCGAATGCTTGGGTCGCATGGGCGCCGGGCAGGTGTTGTGCCCGATGCACGTTGGCCGCGCCGTTGGCGTAGTAATGCGCCAGGGCATCGAGCAGGGCTTGCGGTTTTTGCGTGGTGGCGGCGTTGTCCAGATAGGTCTGGCCTTGCCGTTGCAGGGCGGCGATGGCCGGAAAGTCGGCGCGCCAGGGGGAGAGAATCGTCATGTTGTTCGGCCTTTACGCCTGACCCTTGTAGGAGCGAGCATGCTCGCGATGGACGCCTGGACGACACGGGGTGTCTGGTGCCCCGCGTTATCGTTGACGTTCATCGCGAGCATGCTCGCTCCTACAGGAATCGACTGACGCTTAGTTGTGAGCGTGCAGCGCTTCGTTCAATTCGATCGCCGATTTGTGGGTCTTGCACTCCACGGCACCGGTTTGCGAATTGCGACGGAACAGCAGGTCGGCCTGGCCGGCCAGCTCACGGGCCTTCACAACTTTCACCAGCTCGTTGTTCTCGTCCAGCAGCGCCACCTTGGTACCGGCAGTCACATACAGGCCCGACTCAACGGTGTTGCGGTCGCCCAACGGGATACCGATACCGGCGTTGGCGCCGATCAGGCAGCCTTCGCCAACCTTGATCACGATGTTGCCGCCACCCGAGAGAGTGCCCATGGTCGAACAGCCGCCGCCCAGGTCCGAACCCTTGCCGACGAATACGCCAGCGGAGACGCGGCCTTCGATCATGCCCGGGCCTTCGGTGCCGGCGTTGAAGTTGATGAAGCCTTCGTGCATTACGGTGGTGCCTTCGCCCACGTAGGCGCCCAGGCGCAGGCGCGCGGCGTCAGCGATACGCACACCGGCCGGTACGACGTAGTCGGTCATTTTCGGGAACTTGTCCACCGAGAACACTTCCAGCAGCTCGCCGCGCAGGCGGGCTTCGAGTTGATGCTCGGCCAGTTCGGACAGGTCGATGGCGCCCTGGCTGGTCCAGGCTACGTTTGGCAGCAGCGGGAACACGCCAGCCAGGTTCAGGCCGTGTGGCTTGACCAGGCGATGAGACAGCAGGTGCAGCTTGAGGTAGGCCTCAGGCGTGGAGGTCAGTTGTGCGTCTTCGGCCAGGACAGTGGCGACCAGCGGCTTGTGGCTCTCGGCCAGGCGGGTCAGCAGGGCGGCCTGGGCAGCGTCGACACCTTTCACGGCTTCAGCCAGTTGCGAAGCTTGCGCGGTGGTGAAGGTGATGGCCTGGTTGCCTTCGGTGTAGCCCAGGATCGGCGCAATGGCAGCGACCAGTTCGGCAGACGGGTTGAGCAATGGCTGTGCGTAGAACACTTCCAGCCAGGCGCCTTGACGGTTTTGAGTGCCGACACCAAAGGCCAGGCTGAACAGGGTAGTGGACATGTTGATACCTCTAGCAAATTGAAACGGGCTGCTTACTTGAGCGCGGCCGCGTAGATATCTGGCTTGAAGCCAATCAGGGTTCGGTCACCGAGATCGAGCACCGGGCGCTTGATCATCGAAGGTTGTGCGAGCATCAGTTCGATGGCTTTCGACTGGTCGAGATCGGCTTTGCGTTCGTCGTCGAGCTTGCGAAAGGTCGTGCCTGCACGGTTTAACACCACTTCCCAGCCGTGCTCGTTGCACCATTGGGTCAGGTGTTCACGATCGATACCGACCGCTTTGTAATCGTGAAAGTCATAGCTGACAGCGTGTTCATCAAGCCAGGTGCGCGCCTTTTTCATGGTGTCACACGCCTTGATGCCGAAAAGGTGCAACGTTTTACTTGAAACGGTCAAGGAATCGCCCCCTTTACAGGTGTTGGAAATAAAAGGTGCCGGATTATGCCATGGCCGGATGGTTTCGCGGCGGCTGTAGGACAAAACCCCTGGGAATACAGTTGTGACAGGGTGCGACATAGGTGTAAGGGCAAGCGCACAGTCTAAGCGGCTAATATGGCACTTCAATGCTGTCGATTGTCCGGGAACCACGCTTTATGCAAACCGCCTACACCGTTCTGATTCTGTTGATGCTGGTAGGTGTTTCGCGCCTGCTCGGACGGGTGATCCCACTGCCGTTGCCGTTGGTGCAAATTGCCGCGGGTGCCTTGCTTGCCTGGCCGACCCTCGGCCTGCATGTGGCGCTGGATCCTGAATTGTTTCTGTTTCTGTTCCTGCCACCGTTGTTGTTTTCCGATGGCTGGCGCATGCCCAAACGTGAATTCTGGCGTTTGCGTGGACCGATCCTCACCCTGGCCGTGGGGTTGGTGCTGTTTACCGTGGTCGGTGCCGGGTATTTTATTCACTGGTTGCTGCCGACTATCCCGTTGCCGGTGGCGTTTGCATTGGCGGCGGTGCTGTCGCCCACGGACGCCGTGGCGGTGTCGGCGATCTCTCAGAATCGCTTGCCGACGCCCTTGATGCACATGCTGCAGGGCGAGGCGTTGATGAACGATGCCTCGGGTCTGGTGACGTTCAAGTTCGCCCTGGTGGCGGCAGTGACCGGGGCATTTTCGCTGGCCAACGCCAGTGTCACCTTTGTATTGGTGGCGGTCGGCGGTCTGGCCATTGGCGTGGCGTTGAGCTGGCTGGTAGGGCGCCTGCGCTCGTGGATGATCGCCCGTGGCTGGGATGACCCGGCCACCCACGTCGTCTTCATGTTGTTGCTGCCATTTGCCGCCTACGTGCTCGCCGAACGCGCGGGAGCGTCGGGCATTCTGTCGGCGGTAGCGGCGGGGATGATGCAAAGCTGGCTCGATCTGCTGCCGCGCCAGACCAACACGCGGTTGCTCAATCGCAGCGTCTGGTCACTGCTGGAGTTCGCCTTCAATGGCTTGATTTTCCTGCTGCTGGGCTTGCAGTTGCCGGACATCATCAAAGCCGTGGCCAGCCATGAAACTTCGCTGTGGCCGACGCTGTTTTATCGCTGTGTCGATGTGCTGGCGATTTTCCTGGTGCTGCTGGTGTTGCGGTTCGTCTGGGTGCAGAGCATCTGGCGCCTGTCCATTGTGCTGCGGCGCTGGCGCGGCAAGGATGAGATCACCCGGGTGCCGAGCGCGCGCTCCTGCTGGTTACTGACCGTTGGTGGCGTGCGCGGGGCGGTAACATTGGCGGGTGTGATGTCGGTGCCAATGTTCATGGGGGCAGAGGCATTTCCCGAGCGTGACCTGCTGATCTTCATCGCTGCCGGGGTGATTTTGCTGTCGTTGATCGCCGCGTGCGTGGCGTTGCCGTTGCTGCTGCGAGGCATCGAAAAAAGCCCGGACGACAAGCGCCGCAATGAAGTGCGCGACGCCTGGCGCAAAACCGCCGAAGCGGCCATTCATGCCCTCGAAACCGAAGAGGTCAACCCACAGGACGCCGCTCAAGCGGCGCTGGCGGTAGAACTCAAGGCGCGGATCATGTCCGAGTATCGGCATCAGCTTGAAGTATTCAATGACTCGGCCGAAGCCCAGGCACTGGCCTTTCAAATGGACTTGCTGGAACGGCGCCTGCGTTTGAAGGCCCTGCGAGCGCAGCGCCTGGAGTTGTATAGCCTTAGTCGTCATCACCAGATTGGGGATGACGTGTTGCGCGAGGTATTGGGTGAGCTGGACTTGAGTGAGGCTAAACTGGGGGCGGTAAAGTAAGCGGATTGTCGAGCTGGCGCGGTTATGGGTAAATCATGCGCACGGCCGCAATGTCGCCTTGGCTGATATGCAAGTTTAGAGGTTGATGCCAGTCACCCACGGTAAGTTCGTTGAGGACTTCATAGTGCATTACGGAATGCCGGTCATAGGGGGTGAAAGCCTGAAAGGCACTGCGCTCCAAGGGAAAGACATTGGCATCAACTTCAGCTCTGGTAAACGTACTGCTGATCATGTGGGCGTATGTTTTTTCTCGGTCCCAAGGTATCCCTGCATCTGGATGTTGATGCTCATGACCCAATCCGAGTGCATGCCCAAATTCATGAATAACCGTATATTCGAAATAGGGAGAGGAAAATTTGGTTCCCAAGGTCATGGACGGCGCTTGGGGGTCGCCGGTAATCGCGTCGGTACCGATTCTTGAACCGCCGCTATTATCGAACGAGGGTTGAAAGTCGATGCGAATGTCACCCAGGAATTCTTCCGAAGAAAAAATGTCTTGTTCATCCATTTCAATGAATTCGAAATTGAGATTGATGTACGGCAGCCATTTGCTTGCAGCGTTTTTTACCGCGGCAAAAGAGAGTTCATTGTATTCGAAGATCAGGATTCTCAGGGTTTTCCCTGGCTTCCAATATTTGGTGTGGTCGCTGATACTGCGCTTTTTACGATTGCCGTGAGTGACTCCGTTAGAGGGGTGCTCATTGATGGCGGCTTGATAAGAGGCAGCAGGGTCGGAAGTTGCAATGGTTTTGCAGCATTTAAGTTGATTCATTTGGTTGTGCTTAGTGGTCTGTGAGTGAGGCCTCAAATTAAAGGGTGGGTAGGGGGTTGTCTAGATTGTTAATTGTTCAGTTTGTTGCGCGTATAAGTTTAGTTTGTTGGGTGTGAAGTTGTTTAAGTTGGCCTGCACCGCGTTGCACGGTGCAGGGGAACTCATTGTTATTTACTGCGTGCATCAATGAAGTTGCGAATTCGCTCTGCGGCCTCTACACACTCCGCCAGCGGCGCAACCAATGCCATGCGCACGCGCCCGGCACCCGGATTGACGCCATCGACATCCCGCGACAGGTAGGAACCCGGCACGACGGTCACATGCTCCTGCTCGAACAGGTCGCGGCAGAAGGCTGCGTCGTCACCGGCCACATTCGGCCACAGGTAAAAACCGCCGTCCGGGCGTTGCACGTCCATCACCGGGCTGAGGATTTTCAGCACCGCGTCGTACTTCTCGCGATACAGCGCACGGTTGGCGCGCACATGCACTTCGTCGTTCCACGCGGCAACGCTGGCCAGTTGGGTTTGAACCGGCATCGCGCAGCCGTGATAGGTGCGGTAGAGCAGGAAGCCCTTGAGGACGTCAGCGTCACCGGCCACGAAGCCCGAACGCAGGCCTGGCAGGTTGGAGCGCTTGGACAGGCTGTGGAATACCACGCAGCGCTTGAAATCCTTGCGACCCAGTTCCACGCAAGCGCTGAGTAGGCCTGGTGGCGGCGTCTGTTCGTCGAAATACAGCTCGCTGTAGCACTCGTCCGCGGCGATCACGAAGTCGTATTCGTCAGCCAGGGCGATCAGCTTTTTCAAGGTCTCGACCGGGATCAGCGCGCCGGTCGGGTTACCCGGCGAGCACAGGAACAGGATCTGGCAGCGTTGCCAGATGTCCGGCGAAACGGCATCGAAATCCGGGTTGAAGCCATTTTCGTCCAGGCACGGCAGGTAGTGCGGCTTGGCCCCGGCGAGGAACGCGGCGCCTTCATAGATCTGATAAAAGGGGTTCGGACTGACCACCAGCGCGTCGTCACTACGGTTGACCACGGTCTGGGTGAACGCGAACAGCGCTTCACGGGTGCCGTTGACTGGCAGCACGTTGCGCGCCGGGTCGATCCAGCCGCTCGGAACGCCGAAGCGGCGCTCGCACCAGGCGGCGATGGCTTCACGCAGGGCCGGGATGCCGAGGGTGGTCGGGTACACGGCCATCTGATCCAGGTTGCTGGCCAGGGCTTCGGCGACGAAGCTTGGCGAGCGGTGTTTCGGTTCGCCGATCGACAACGCGATAGGGCGTTTGTCCGGGTTTGGCGTGACGCTGCCGAGCAGGGCGCGGAGCTTCTCGAACGGGTAGGGCTGGAGCTGGGTCAGAGCGTTGTTCATCGATGGATCTCGTTCAATGTGAAGACCTGCACTCTGTAGGAGCCAGCAAGCCGGCTCCTACAGAGGGGAGATACTTAATTCAAATGCTGATGCGCGACAGTTTGATATCGGGTTCCTGGTTGACGCTCAACTGTTCGACGATTGCATCCTGCAAGCGACTGCACAACAACGGGTCGGACAACGGTTGGTTGTTCGCGTCGGTGATGAAGAACACGTCTTCCACGCGCTCCCCGAGGGTGGCGATCTTGGCGTTCTGCAGCGACAGGTCGAACTCCAGGAAGATCGTGCCGACCCGTGCCAGCAGGCCAGGGCGATCAGGGGCAGTCAGTTCCAGGACGGTCACCGGGCGCTGGGCGTCGTTGTGGATCGTCACCTGTGGTGCGAAGGCGAAATGCTTGAGCTGGCGCGGCACTCGGCGCTGGATGATGGTCGGGTAATTGTCCGGATTGCGCAGGGCTTCGGTCAGGCCGTCACGGATCTGCTTGACCCGTGCCGGATTATCACCGATCGAGTCGCCATCGGTATCGAGCACAATATAGGTGTCGAGGGTGAACTGGCTGCTGGAGGTGATGACCCGGGCGTCATGGATGTTCAGGTTGAGCTGGTCCATCGCGGCCACGGTTACGGCGAAGAAATCGTGCTGGTCCGGCGCGTAGATGAAGATTTGCGTGCCGCCCTCGAACTCGCGTTGAGTGGTTTCCTTGATCAGTACCAGCGGCCCGCCGTCGGCCGGCTGCTGGAGGATCGCATCGCTGTGCCAGGCGACATCGCCGGCGGTGTGGCGCAGGAAATAGTCGTCCCCCAGTTGCGCCCACAACTGCTCGACATCGTCCGGGTCGGTGCCGCCGCGCACCAGGATGTCCAGTGCGGCGCTCTGGGTCTGGCGGATCTGTTCTTCGCGGTCCACCGGGTTTTCCAGGCCGCGACGCAGGGCGCGCTTGGTTTCGGTGTAGAGCTGGCGCAGCAGGCTGGCCCGCCAGGAGTTCCACAGGGTCGGGTTGGTGGCGTTGATGTCGGCGACCGTCAGCACATACAGGTAATCGAGGCGTGTTTCATCGCCCACTGTCTGGGCGAAATCATGGATCACCTGGGGGTCGGACAAATCCTTGCGCTGGGCCGTGGTCGACATCACCAGATGGTTTTGCACCAGCCAGACGATCAGGCGGCTGTCCCATACCGGCAGCTGATGGCGCTGGCAGAAGGCCTCGGCGTCCACCGCGCCGATGTCCGAGTGATCGCCATGCCGGCCCTTGCCGATGTCGTGGTACAGACCGGCGAGATAGATCAGTTCAGGCTTGGGCAACTTGGCCATGAGCTTGCTGGCCAACGGGAATTTTTCCGAAACCTGGGTGTACTGCAATTTACGCAGGTGCTTGATCAGGTTCAGGGTGTGGGCGTCAACCGTATAGATGTGGAACAGGTCGTGCTGCATCTGGCCGACGATGAAACCGAATTCCGGCAGATAACGCCCGAGAATGCCGTAGCGGTTCATCCGGCGCAGGTTGCGGTGGATGCCGATCTTGCATTTGAAGAGCTCGATGAACAGGCTGGTGTTGCGTATGTCGTTGCGGAAATCGTCGTTGATCAGGTGCCGGTTTTCGCGCAGCAGGCGAATGGTATCGGCGCGCACACCCTTGATTTCCGGTTGCTGGGCCATCAGCACGAAGATTTCGAGCATGGCGAACGGCGTGCGGCGGAACACATTGTCGTTACGCGCCTCGATGTAGCCGTCGTGCAACTGGAATCGCGAGTTGACCGGTTGTGGCGGTGCCGCATCCTCAGGCGCGAGGATGACTTCCTCGAAGTGCTGGATGATCAGGTCGCTGAGCTGGGCAATGCTCATGACCACGCGGAAATACTGTTGCATGAAGTTCTCGACGGCCTGCTTGGCGTCGTCCCCTTCAAATCCCAGCAGCCCGGCAATGGTGCGTTGGTGATCGAACAGCAGGCGGTCTTCGGAGCGTCCGGCGAGCATGTGCAGCGCATAACGCACCTTCCACAGGAACTCCTGGGAGGAGGCCAGCAAGGCGTTTTCGCTTTCGACCAGGAAACCTTCGCCGGCCAGTGCCCGCAGGTTCAGGGTGCCGTACTCGCGACGGGCCACCCAGAGAATCGTCTGGATATCCCGTAGGCCGCCGGGCGAGCCCTTGACGTTGGGTTCCAGATTGTACTCGGTGTCGTTGTACTTGTGGTGACGGGCTTTCTGCTCGGCGCGCTTGGCCAGGAAAAACTCCTTGCTCGGCCACATGTGTGCGGTGCTGGTGACGTCCAGCATGCGCTGGCGCAGGTGTTCGGGACCGCAGATGGTGCGGCTTTCCATCAGGTTGGTGACAACCGTGAGGTCAGCGCGGGCCTCGACGGCGCACTCGTCAACCGAGCGAACGCTCTGGCCGACTTCCAGGCCAATGTCCCACAGCAGGGTCAGGAAGCGCTCGATGGGCTCGCGGAAAACTTCGTGGTCCGCACTGTCCAGCAGGATCAGCAGGTCGATATCGGAATAAGGATGCAATTCGCCACGACCGTAGCCGCCGACCGCGACCAGCGCGATGTCGGCGTCTTCGCTCCAGCTGAATTGCTCCCAGGCCTTTTGCAGGATGTTATCGACGAACCAGGCACGGTCCTCGATCAAGCGGCGAATCTCCCGGCCACTGCGAAAGCGCCCGTCGAGCACCTCGCGAGCCTGGCGGATCGCCTTCTTGAAGGCCGGGATCGGGCTGGCCTTCAGGGCCAGTTCAGCCTGGAACTGGCCGCGATCGAAGAGTTCTGGATCCACCTGCGGCATCGATTGCTTTCCTTTCTATAGGCTGGATACGGTGACGGGATCAGGCCGAAACGCGAGGGATGGTGTCATCGCTGCGCAGGGTGAAGATCTCGTAGCCGGTTTCGGTTACCAGCAAGGTGTGCTCCCACTGTGCCGACAGCTTGCGGTCCTTGGTGATCGCGGTCCAGCCATCGCCCAGTACCTTGGTGTCGGCGCGGCCCTGGTTGATCATTGGCTCGATGGTGAAGGTCATGCCAGCCTTCAGTTCCATGCCGGTACCGGCACGGCCGTAGTGCAGGATCTGCGGCTCTTCATGGAACACCTTGCCGATGCCGTGGCCGCAGAACTCGCGAACCACCGAAAAGCCGTTCTTCTCGGCGTGCTTCTGGATGATTTCACCGATGTCGCCCAGGCGGCACCCCGGCTTGACGATTTCAATCGCCTTGTACATGCATTCCTGGGTCACTTGCGACAGGCGCTCAGCCCAGACCGGCACGTTGCCGACGTGGAACATGCGGCTGGTGTCGCCGTGGTAGCCGTCCTTGATGACTGTGACGTCGATGTTCAGGGTGTCGCCATCCTTGAGCGGCTTGTCGTTCGGGATGCCGTGGCAGACCACATGGTTGATCGAGGTGCAGATCGACTTCGGATAGCCCTTGTAGTTCAGCGGGGCAGGGATGGCCTTCTGCTCGTTGACGATATAGTCGTGACAGATCTGGTTCAGTTGATCGGTGGTGACGCCCGGTTTGACATATTCGGCAATCATTTCCAGCACGTCGGCGGCCAGTTTGCCGGCGACACGCATGCCAGCGATGTCCTCTGGGGTTTTGAGGGTGACGGTCATACAGGCTCTCTCTACGCTCGATGGCGCTTTCCAGACGAAAAGGGCATTGCGCGATCGATCTTCGCAGCCCTGAAAAACGCGATTCTAACAGACGATCAACGCAAATCCGCGGCTCTGTAGATCGCTTCTCTCTATAGAATGGTGCATTCTGGGCCGATTCCAAGGGATGGTGTTGTGCATTCGCCTCGATTTCAGAATCCGGGTTCCGTTTTTTCCTGCCTTGTGATATAAAATGCGCCGCTTTCCGGGGATGCCCCGAAAAGCTTAAATCCACACACGTGTCGACACGATGACCTGGGTGCCGCAAGCGAAATGCTGGTGGTTGGTCATTGGGATACGTGGAGGCCAAACCCGACTTATTAAGGAACTATCATGTCCCAAGTCAACATGCGCGATATGCTGAAGGCCGGTGTGCACTTCGGTCACCAGACCCGTTACTGGAACCCGAAAATGGGTAAATACATTTTCGGCGCGCGTAACAAGATTCACATTATCAACCTTGAAAAAACCCTGCCAATGTTCAACGAAGCTCTGACTTTCGTAGAGCGCCTGGCCCAGGGCAAAAACAAGATTCTGTTCGTCGGCACCAAGCGTTCCGCTGGCAAGATCGTTGCTGAAGAAGCAGCACGTTGCGGTTCGCCGTACGTCGATCACCGCTGGTTGGGCGGCATGCTGACCAACTTCAAGACCATCCGTGCTTCCATCAAGCGTCTGCGTGACCTTGAAGTACAAGCCGAAGACGGTACTTTCGCCAAGCTGACCAAGAAAGAAGCGCTGATGCGCTCCCGTGACCTGGAAAAGCTGGATCGTTCCCTGGGTGGTATCAAGGACATGGGCGGTCTGCCAGACGCTCTGTTCGTTATCGACGTTGATCACGAGCGCATCGCGATCACCGAAGCCAACAAGCTGGGCATCCCGGTTATCGGCGTAGTCGATACCAACAGCAGCCCGGAAGGCGTTGACTACATCATCCCAGGCAACGATGACGCAATCCGCGCTATCCAGCTGTACATGGGTTCGATGGCTGACGCTGTTATCCGTGGTCGCAACAACGTTGCTGGCGGCACCGAAGTTTTCGTTGAAGAAGCTCCGGCAGCTGCAGCTGAGTAATTGACGCCCTGGCGTTGACTCAGTAAGCAAAAAGGGGGCTTGGCCCCCTTTTTGCCACCTCGAAAACCGTTTGTCGGCGCCCACTGCTCTATCTGTAACGTGCGGCAGCTAACAAGGGTGGTTCGGGAAGAATTGAACGCCCGTTCGATCGGGTGGAATGGTTGATAACCTATCCAAGAGGAATTTTGAAATGGCAGAGATTACTGCAGCGTTGGTCAAAGAACTGCGCGAGCGTACCGGCGAAGGCATGATGGATTGCAAAAAGGCCTTGACCAAGGCCGGCGGCGACATCGAGAAAGCCATTGATGACATGCGTGCTTCGGGCGCCATCAAGGCTGCCAAGAAAGCGGGCAACGTTGCCGCTGAAGGCGCAATCGCCATCAAGGCCGACGACAAGTCCGCCGTACTGCTGGAAGTGAACTCGCAGACCGACTTCCTGGCCCTGCAAGACGACTTCAAGAACTTCGTTGCTGCCAGCGTAGAAAAAGCCTTCGCTGAAAAACTGACCGACGCAGCTCCGCTGATCGCCGCTCAGGAATCGGCTCGTGAAGCCCTGGTGGCGAAAGTTGGCGAAAACGTCAACATCCGTCGCCTGGTTCGCGTTGAAGGTGACGTGGTGGGTACTTACCTGCACGGTAACAAGATCGGTGTTGCTGTTGTTCTCAAGGGCGGCGATGTTCAGCTGGCCAAAGAGATCGCCATGCACGTGGCGGCAAGCAACCCTGAATTCCTGCTGCCATCGCAGGTTTCTGCCGAAGCCATCGAGCGCGAGAAAGCTGTATTCCTGCAGCTGAACGAAGACAAGATGAAAGGCAAGCCTGCTGAAATCGTCGAGAAGATGATTGCTGGCCGTATCACCAAGTTCCTGGCTGAAGCCAGCCTGGTTGAGCAAGCTTTCGTAATGAACCCAGAGCTCACCGTGGGTGCCCTGGCCAAGAAAGCTGGCGCTGAAATCGTTTCCTTCACCTACTTCAAAGTCGGCGAAGGCATCGAGAAGCCAGTGGACAACTTCGCTGAAGAAGTTGCCGCACAGCTGGCTGCCGCCAAGCAATAAGACAGTTTTTTTAACTGTCGCCCTGAAGAGGCTGCCCGCTCACGCGCGCAGCCTCTTTTCAGATGGGTAACCAATTTTTATTGGTTTCCGTTTGGAACTGGCTTACAAAGCCATGTTCCGATGGCGCTGAAGCAGCGCCACGCTAGAGTGAACGCCAGCTGAAAACAGCTCGCAAAGAATTTTTTAAAATACGCCGCAGGAGAGATTCGCAATGGCTCAGCAGGGCAGTGGTTATCAGGCTCGCTATAAACGCATTCTACTCAAGCTTAGCGGCGAGGCCCTGATGGGCTCGGAAGAGTTCGGGATCGATCCGAAAGTTCTGGATCGCATGGCGCTGGAAGTCGGCCAGTTGGTTGGCATCGGTGTCCAGGTCGGCCTGGTGATCGGCGGCGGTAACCTGTTCCGCGGCGAAGCGTTGAGCAAGGCGGGCATGGACCGGGTCACGGGCGACCACATGGGCATGCTGGCCACTGTGATGAACGCCTTGGCCATGCGCGATGCGCTGGAACGTGCCAATATCTCGGCCATCGTGATGTCGGCCATCTCCATGGTTGGCGTGACCGATCACTACGATCGCCGCAAGGCCATGCGCCACTTGAATTCCAAGGATGTGGTGATTTTCGCGGCCGGCACCGGCAACCCGTTCTTCACCACGGATTCGGCTGCCTGCCTGCGTGCAATTGAAATCGACGCCGATGTCGTGCTCAAGGCAACCAAGGTCGATGGCGTCTATACAGCTGACCCATTCAAGGACCCGCATGCCGAGAAGTTCGATCATCTGACCTACGATGAAGTACTGGATCGCAAGCTGGGCGTGATGGATCTGACGGCCATTTGCCTGTGCCGCGACCACAAGATGCCGTTGCGCGTATTTAACATGAACAAGCCCGGCGCCCTGCTGAATATCGTGCATGGTGGCGCTGAAGGGACCCTGATCGAGGAAGGCCAACAATGATCAACGAAATCAAGAAAGACGCTCAAGAGCGCATGCAGAAGTCCGTGGAGTCGCTGGCGCACAACTTTGGTCGTATTCGTACCGGCCAGGCGCACCCAAGCATCCTGGAAGGTGTGATGGTTCCGTATTACGGTGCCGATACCCCGATCAAGCAAGTGGCGAACATCACCGTCAAGGATGCGCGTACCCTGCAAGTGGTTGCCTTTGAGCGCAACATGCTGGGCGCCGTCGACAAGGCCATCGGCAGTGCCGGCCTGAACCTCAACCCGACCAACCTGGGTGAGTTGCTGCTGATCTCCATGCCGGCCCTGACCGAGGAAACCCGCAAGGGCTTCACCAAGCAGGCGCGTGACGTGGCTGAGGATGCCCGGGTTGCCGTGCGCAACATCCGTCGCGATGCCAACAGCCAGCTCAAGGATCTGGTCAAGGAAAAGGAAATCAGCGAAGACGAAGAGCGTCGCGCAACCGGCGAAATCGATGATCTGACCAAGAAGTACGTGGCTCAAATCGACGCGAACCTGGCGCAGAAAGAAAAAGACCTGATGGCCGTATAAGGGTCGCGTTTTCATGGAAAAGACCAAGCAGGTTGCACCGTCCACGGTGCCGCGCCATGTCGCGATCATCATGGATGGTAATAATCGCTGGGCGAAAAAACGCTTTATGCCGGGTGTTGCCGGGCATAAAGCGGGTGTGGATGCGGTGCGCGCGGTCATCGAGGTGTGCGCCGAGGCGGGGGTCGAGGTGTTGACCTTGTTCGCCTTCTCCAGTGAGAACTGGCAGCGTCCCGCCGATGAAGTCAGTGCCTTGATGGATCTGTTCTTCAAGGCATTGCGTCGAGAGGCCAAGCGCCTCAACGACAACAACATCAGCTTGCGCATCATTGGCGACCGTTCACGCTTCCATCCGGAACTCCAGGCTGCCATGCGTGAAGCCGAAGCCATGACGGCCGGCGCCAATCGCTTCGTCCTGCAGATCGCCGCCAATTACGGCGGTCAGTGGGATATCGCGCAAGCCGCGCAGCGCCTGGCGCGTGAAGTCCAGGCCGGGCACCTGCGGCCGGAAGACATCACGCCGCAGCTGCTGCAAACCTGTCTGGCCACAGGCGACCTGCCATTGCCGGACTTGTGCATCCGTACCGGTGGCGAACATCGCATCAGTAACTTCCTGCTGTGGCAACTGGCCTACGCCGAGTTGTACTTCTCCGACCTGTTCTGGCCGGACTTCAAACACGACGCCATGCGCAATGCGCTGGCCGATTTCGCATCTCGCCAGCGCCGCTTCGGTAAAACGAGCGAGCAGGTCGAGGCTGGAGCCCGGGTTTAATGCTTAAACAACGTATCATCACCGCGCTGATCCTGCTGCCGATTGCCCTGTGTGGGTTTTTTCTGCTGGAAGGTTCCGCTTTTGCGCTGTTCATCGGCCTGGTCGTGACCCTGGGTGCCTGGGAATGGGCGCGCCTGGCCGGTTTCACTGCTCAAGCGTTTCGTGCCGGCTATGCCGCCGCCGTCGCATTGATGCTGTTCGTCATGTACATCCTGCCTGGCCTCGCGCCATGGGTGTTGGGTGCTTCGGTGCTCTGGTGGGCGGTGGCGACCTATCTGGTGCTGACCTACCCGCGTTCCAGCGAGCATTGGGCGAGCGCTGCCTGCAAGCTGGTGATCGGCCTGTTGATCCTGTTGCCGGCCTGGCAAGGCCTGGTGCACATCAAGCAGTACCCGTTGGGCAACTGGCTGATCATGGCGGTGATGGTGCTGGTCTGGGGTGCCGATATCGGTGCTTACTTCTCGGGACGTGCTTTCGGCAAGCGCAAGCTGGCGCCGCAGGTCAGCCCGGGTAAAAGCTGGGAAGGTGTATACGGTGGCCTGGCCCTGAGCCTGGTGATCACCACCCTGGTTGCCCTGGTGCGTGACTGGACAGTGGCGCAATTGTTCAAGGGCTTGATCGGCGCTGCGCTGATCGTGTTCGTCTCGGTGGTGGGTGATCTCACCGAAAGCATGTTCAAGCGCCAGTCCGGGATCAAGGACAGCAGTAATCTGTTGCCGGGGCACGGCGGCGTGCTGGACCGCATCGACAGCCTGACCGCGGCGATCCCGGTGTTCGCAGTGCTGTTGTGGATGGCTGCGCCGTGAGCCGTCCTCAACAGATTACCGTCCTGGGGGCCACGGGCTCGATCGGTTTGAGCACCCTGGATGTCATCGCCCGCCACCCTGGGCGCTATCAAGTCTTCGCCTTGAGCGGTTTCAGCCGCCTGAGCGAACTGCTGGCGCTGTGCGTGCGTCACGCCCCACAGTTTGCCGTAGTGCCTGAAACCGCAGCTGCCCGCCGTTTGCAGGATGATCTGCGCGCCGCGGGCCTGTCGACTCGGGTTCTGGTGGGGGAGGAGGGGTTGTGTCAGGTTGCTGCCGCCCCTGAAGTCGATGCGGTCATGGCGGCCATCGTCGGCGCGGCGGGCTTGCGCCCGACCCTGGCGGCCGTTGAGGCTGGCAAGAAGATCCTCCTGGCCAACAAGGAAGCGCTGGTCATGTCCGGCGCGTTGTTCATGCAGGCCGTACGCAAGAGTGGATCGGTATTGCTGCCGATCGACAGTGAGCACAACGCGATTTTCCAATGCATGCCCCGGGATTCAGCCCGAGGCCTGGACGCGGTCGGCGTGCGTCGCATTCTCCTGACCGCTTCTGGCGGTCCGTTCCGGCAGACGCCCATGGCCGAGCTGGCGCATGTTTCGCCGGAGCAGGCCTGCGCCCACCCTAATTGGTCCATGGGGCGCAAGATCTCGGTCGATTCGGCCAGCATGATGAATAAAGGGCTTGAATTGATCGAGGCCTGCTGGCTGTTCGATGCCAAGCCGTCCCAGGTTGAAGTGGTGATTCACCCCCAAAGTGTGATTCATTCGCTGGTCGACTACATCGATGGCTCGGTACTGGCCCAGTTGGGTAATCCGGACATGCGAACCCCGATCGCCAATGCGCTGGCATGGCCTGAGCGAATTGACTCAGGCGTGCCGCCGCTGGACCTGTTTGCCGTCGCGCGCCTGGACTTCCAGGCGCCTGATGAAGATCGATTCCCGTGCCTGCGCCTGGCTCGGCAGGCAGCCGAGGCGGGCAACAGCGCTCCGGCGATGTTGAATGCGGCAAATGAAGTCGCCGTCGCGGCCTTTCTCGACGGACGGGTTCGTTACCTGGAAATCGCGAGTATCATCGAGGAAGTACTCAATCTCGAGCCGGTGGTTGTAGTGAATGATCTTGATGCGGTGTTCACGGCGGACGCCAAGGCGCGTGTGCTGGCCGAACAATGGTTGAGTCGTCACGGGCGGTAAGATTGCAGGCCTGGATAGGAATGCGGAGAAAATAAATGAGCGCGCTCTATATGATTGTCGGCACCCTGGTAGCTTTGGGCGTGCTGGTCACCTTCCACGAGTTCGGCCATTTCTGGGTCGCGCGACGCTGTGGGGTCAAGGTGCTGCGTTTCTCCGTAGGCTTCGGCATGCCGCTGCTGCGCTGGCACGACAAGCAGGGCACTGAATTCGTGGTGGCTGCCATTCCGCTGGGCGGCTACGTGAAAATGCTCGACGAGCGTGAAGGTGAAGTGCCGGCCGATCAGCTCGATCAATCCTTCAATCGTAAATCGGTGCGCCAGCGCATTGCGATCGTGGCGGCAGGGCCGATTGCCAACTTTTTGTTGGCGATGGTGTTTTTCTGGGCGTTGGCGATGCTCGGTACCGAGCAGGTTCGCCCGGTCATCGGTGCTGTCGAATCCGGCAGCCTTGCTGCCAAGGCGGGCCTGGGCGCCGGCCAGGAAATCATTGCCATCGACGGCGAGCCGACTTCAGGTTGGGCTGCAGTCAATCTGCAATTGGTCCGTCGCCTGGGTGAAAGCGGCTCCCTGCAACTGCTGGTTCGTGAGCAGGGATCCACCGTGGATTCGCCTCGTGAGCTGGTGTTGGACAAGTGGCTCAAGGGTGATGATGAGCCGGACCCGATTCGTTCACTGGGTATTCGTCCATGGCGCCCGGCATTGCCGCCGGTATTGGCTGAGCTGGATTCCAAAGGTCCGGCCAAGGCTGCTGGCCTGAAGACCGGCGACCGACTGTTGGCAGTGGATGGCAAGGCGGTAGATGACTGGCAGCAGGTCGTCGATACGGTCCGTATGCATCCTGATACCAAAATCATGCTGCGGGTCGAGCGTGACGGTGCTCAAATCGACATCCCCGTGATGTTGGCTGCCCGTGGCGAAAGCAAGGCGCCCACCGGTTACCTTGGGGCGGGGGTGAAAGCGGTCGATTGGCCACCAGAGATGATTCGCGAAGTCAGTTACGGGCCGTTGGCAGCCGTGGGGGAGGGGGCTCGACGCACTTGGACGATGAGCCTGCTGACCCTGGATTCGCTGAAGAAAATGTTGTTCGGCGAGCTCTCGGTAAAAAACTTGAGTGGACCGATAACCATTGCTAAAGTGGCGGGCGCTTCGGCCCAGTCGGGCGTCGCTGATTTCCTGAATTTCCTTGCTTATCTGAGTATTAGCCTGGGGGTTCTGAATCTGCTGCCCATTCCTGTGCTGGATGGGGGGCATTTGTTGTTTTATCTGATTGAGTGGGCGCGTGGTCGTCCCTTGTCGGATCGGGTGCAAGGTTGGGGGATACAGATTGGCATCAGTTTGGTAATCGGAGTGATGTTGCTCGCTCTGGTTAATGATCTGGGCCGTCTGTAACGTCGCTGAATTGCGAATCTGCCGCATTTTGCGGCAGTTTGTTTATTGCCAGTTGGAATAAGAAAGGACTTCATGAAACGTCTGCTGCTAACTGCGGTTCTCACCGTATTGATGATCGCCGAAGTTCACGCCGAGTCCTTCACTATCTCTGATATTCGCGTCAATGGCCTCCAGCGGGTCTCCGCGGGTAGCGTCTTTGGTGCTTTGCCGTTGAACGTCGGTGAACAGGCGGATGATCGACGCCTGGTGGAATCCACTCGTGCGCTGTTCAAAACCGGGTTCTTTCAAGATATCCAACTGGGCCGCGATGGCAACGTCCTGGTCATCACGGTAGTCGAACGTCCGTCGGTTGCCAGTATCGAGATCGAGGGCAACAAGGCGATCTCCACCGAAGACCTGATGAAAGGCCTCAAGCAATCCGGTCTGGCCGAAGGCGAGATCTTCCAGCGCGCCACCCTCGAAGGCGTACGTAACGAACTGCAGCGCCAGTACGTCGCCCAGGGTCGCTACTCCGCTACCGTCGACACCGAAGTGGTGCCGCAGCCGCGCAACCGCGTTGGTTTGAAGGTCAACATCAACGAAGGCACCGTTGCAGCTATCCAGCACATCAACGTGGTAGGCAACACGGTCTTCCCTGATGAAGACCTGATCGACCTGTTCGAACTCAAGACCACCAACTGGCTGTCGTTCTTCAAGAACGATGACAAGTACGCCCGTGAAAAACTCTCCGGTGACCTGGAGCGCCTGCGTTCCTACTACCTGGACCGTGGCTACATCAACATGGATATCGCTTCGACCCAGGTGTCCATTACCCCGGACAAGAAGCACGTCTACATCACCGTCAACATCAACGAAGGTGACAAGTACACCGTTCGTGACGTGAAACTCAGCGGTGACCTGAAAGTCCCTGAAGACCAGGTCAAGTCCCTGTTGCTGGTGCAGAAAGGCCAGGTGTTCTCGCGCAAGCTGATGACCACCACGTCCGAGCTGATCACCCGTCGCCTGGGTAACGAGGGCTACACCTTCGCCAACGTCAACGGGGTTCCTCAGCCCCACGATGACGACCACACCGTAGACATCACCTTCGCTGTCGATCCAGGCAAGCGTGCCTACGTGAACCGCATCAACTTCCGTGGCAACACCAAGTCGGAAGACGAAGTACTGCGCCGTGAAATGCGCCAGATGGAAGGTGGCTGGGCGTCGACTTACCTGATCGACCAATCCAAGACTCGTCTGGAGCGCCTGGGCTTCTTCAAGGAAGTCAACGTTGAAACCCCGGCCGTACCGGGTGTCGATGACCAGGTAGACGTCAACTACAGCGTTGAAGAGCAGGCATCCGGCTCGATCACCGCCAGCGTCGGTTTCGCCCAGAGCGCGGGCCTGATCCTCGGTGGTTCGATCACCCAGAACAACTTCCTGGGTACCGGTAACAAGGTCAGCATCGGCCTGACCCGCAGTGAATACCAGAGTCGCTACAACTTCGGTTATGTCGACCCCTACTGGACTGCCGACGGCGTGAGCCTAGGTTACAACGCTTTCTATCGTACAACTGACTACGATGACCTCGACGTCGACGTTGCCAGCTATGCCGTGGACAGCCTGGGTGCAGGCGTGAGCGTCGGCTACCCGATCAGCGAGACTTCGCGCCTGACCTTCGGCCTGACGGCCCAGCAGGACGAGATCAAGACCGGTGTCTATACCGTTGACGAGATTTTCGACTTCGTTAACAAGGAAGGCGACAAGTACCTGAACTTCAAGGCTTCGGCCGGTTGGTCCGAGTCCACCTTGAACAAGGGTGTACTGGCGACGCGTGGCCATTCCCAGAGCCTCGTGCTGGAAACCACTACGCCGGGCAGCGACCTGTCGTTCTTCAAGCTCGATTACCGTGGCCAACTGTTCCAGCCTTTGAGCGACAACTACACCATGCGCCTGCACACCGAGTTGGGTTATGGCGATGGCTACGGTTCGACCGATGGCTTGCCATTCTATGAAAACTACTATGCTGGTGGTTTCAACTCGGTTCGTGGCTTCAAGGACAGCACCTTGGGTCCTCGCAGTACGCCAAGTACCGGCAAGAACCCTGGCACTGCGTTCGACCCGGACCAGGATCCGCTGCCGTTCGGTGGTAACGTGTTGATCCAGGGTGGTGTGGAAGTTCTGTTCCCGCTGCCGTTCGTCAAGGACCAGCGTTCCCTGCGTACTTCGGTATTCTGGGATGTGGGTAACGTATTCGATTCGTCGTGCTCTGATACCACCAACGCTGATGGCACGAAGTCCAACACCAAGTGCAACGACATCAGTCTGAGCAATATGGCCAGTTCCGTCGGTGTGGGTGTGACCTGGGTCACCGCACTGGGTCCTCTGAGCTTTGCGCTGGCCATGCCAGTCAAGAAACCGGATGACGCTGAAACTCAAGTGTTCCAATTCTCCCTCGGCCAGACGTTCTAAGCGTCTGCCCCAAGATAACGACAATGGATTTTGTAGGAGTGCATCGTGCGTAAGTTGACTCAATTGGTTCTCCTGGCTTCCGTACTGGTTGCAGGCCCGGCATTTGCCGACATGAAAATCGCTGTTCTGAACTATCAGATGGCTCTGCTGGAGTCGGATGCGGCCAAGAAATACGCCGTGGATGCCGAGAAGAAATTCGGCCCTCAGCTGAGCAAGCTCAAGACGCTGGAAAGCAGCGCCAAGGGCATCCAGGATCGCCTGATGGCCGGTGGCGACAAAATGCAGCAAGGCGAGCGTGAGCGTCTGGAGCTTGAGTTCAAGCAAAAGGCGCGTGACTTCCAGTTCCAGTCCAAGGAACTGAACGAAGCCAAAGCCGTTGCCGACCGTGAAATGCTGAAGCAGCTCAAGCCGAAACTGGACAGCGCTGTGGAAGAAGTCATCAAGAAAGGTGCTTTTGACCTGGTCTTCGAGCGTGGTGCAGTGATTGATGTCAAGCCTCAGTACGACATCACGCGCCAGGTCATCGAGCGCATGAATCAGCTGAAGTAATCCATGACCGTGACCATTAAGCTCGGCCAGCTGGCCGAGTTCCTCGGCGCCACGCTACGTGGCGACCCGGAGAAAGCAATTACTGGGCTAGCCACCTTGCAGGAGGCTGGCCCAACTCAGTTGAGCTTTCTCGCAAACCCCCAATACCGCAAATACCTGGCAGGCAGTCAGGCGGCAGCGTTGTTGCTCAAGACCGCTGATGCCGAAGGTTTTGCCGGCGATGTATTGGTGGTGCCTGACCCTTACGCAGCGTACGCGCGTATTTCCCACCTGTTCGACCCAAAGCCCAAGGCGGCGGCCGGAATTCATCCGACGGCGGTGATTGCGGCGGATGCGGTGGTCGATCCGACGGCGAGTATCGGTGCATTTGCGGTCATCGAAAGCGGGGCGCATATTGCTGCCGGTACGAGCGTGGGGGCGCACTGCTTCATCGGTGCCCGTAGCGTTATTGGCGAGGGAGGCTGGCTTGCCCCGCGCGTCACGCTGTATCACGACGTGCGCGTCGGCAAGCGGGTGGTGATTCAGTCAGGTGCAGTGCTTGGTGGTGAAGGCTTTGGCTTTGCCAACGAGAAAGGCATTTGGCAAAAAATCGCCCAGATTGGTGGTGTGCTGGTCGGCGACGACGTGGAAATTGGCGTTAACACCGCCATTGACCGCGGTGCGCTGGCTGATACCGTCATTGGCAACGGCGTGAAGCTCGACAACCAGATTCAGATCGCCCACAACGTCCAGGTAGGTGATCACACCGCCATGGCGGCGTGCGTGGGTATTTCCGGCAGCACCAAGATCGGCAAGCACTGCATGCTCGCCGGTGGCGTAGGGCTGGTGGGGCATATCGATATTTGCGACAACGTTTTCATCACCGGGATGACCATGGTGACCCACTCGATCACCGAGCCGGGTGCCTATTCCTCCGGTACGGCGATGCAGCCAGCCGCCGAATGGCGCAAAAGCGCGGCACGTATTCGTCAGCTCGATGACATCGCGCGACGTCTGCGACAGCTGGAAAAGCAAACAGGGGAAGTGACCCCTGGCGGTAATGCTTCATCAGATGGCTGATACCATTTCCATATCAAGTGTGCACAGCCGCTAGACTGCGTCCTTGATTTGCTAGCGGAGTGTGCGTCAGTCGCGCGCTCCCAATCTTTACATAGGCTTCCCCCCGAAATGATGGACATCAACGAGATTCGCGAATACCTGCCTCACCGTTACCCGTTCCTGCTGGTGGACCGGGTCGTGGATCTGGATGTGGAAGGCAAGCGCATTCGCGCCTACAAGAATGTCAGCATCAACGAACCGTTCTTCAATGGTCACTTCCCCGCGCATCCAATCATGCCGGGCGTTCTGATCATCGAAGCGATGGCTCAGGCTGCCGGGATCCTTGGTTTCAAAATGCTCGACGTGAAACCGGCCGATGGCACCCTTTACTACTTCGTCGGCTCCGACAAGCTGCGCTTCCGCCAGCCTGTATTGCCGGGCGATCAGCTGATCCTCGAGGCCAAGTTCATCAGCTGCAAGCGTCAGATCTGGAAGTTCGAGTGCCAGGCTTCGGTCGATGGCAAGCCGGTCTGCTCCGCTGAAATCATCTGTGCGGAACGCAAACTATGAGTTTGATCGACCCTCGCGCAATCATCGATCCGACAGCCGTCCTGGCTGACGGTGTCGAGGTCGGCCCGTGGTCGATCGTCGGCGCAGGTGTGGAAATCGGCGAGGGAACGGTCATCGGGCCACACGTTATTCTCAAAGGCCCGACCCGAATCGGTAAGCACAACCGTATCTACCAGTTTTCCTCGGTAGGTGAGGACACGCCCGACCTGAAATACAAAGGCGAGGAAACCCGCCTGGTGATCGGTGACCACAACGTCATCCGCGAAGGCGTGACGATTCACCGTGGAACCATCCAGGATCGTTCAGAAACGACTCTGGGCGATCACAACCTGATCATGGCCTATGCGCACATCGGTCACGACAGCGTTATCGGCAACCACTGCATCCTGGTCAACAACACGGCGCTGGCCGGCCACGTACACGTGGATGACTGGGCGATCCTGTCCGGTTTCACCCTGGTTCACCAGTACTGCCACATCGGCGCCCACAGCTTTTCCGGCATGGGGACCGCCATTGGCAAGGACGTCCCGGCCTATGTCACGGTGTTCGGCAACCCGGCTGAAGCCCGTAGCATGAACTTTGAAGGCATGCGCCGTCGCGGTTTCAGCGAGGACGCGATCCACGCCCTGCGTCGTGCCTACAAGGTGGTCTATCGCCAGGGGCTGACGGTTGAGCAAGCGCTCGCCGAACTGGCCGAGTCCTCTGCCCAGTTCCCGGAAGTGGCAGTGTTCCGCGACTCCATACAGTCCTCGACCCGCGGCATCACCCGCTAATCATGGCCAATCTGCGTATTGCGCTGGTGGCGGGCGAGGCTTCCGGCGACATTTTGGGTGCGGGTCTGATGCGTGCGCTCAAGGCGCGCCATCCGGTGGTCGAATTCATCGGTGTCGGCGGCCCATTGATGCAGGCAGAAGGCCTGGTGTCCTATTTTCCCATGGAACGCCTGTCGGTCATGGGCCTTGTCGAAGTGCTGGGTCGGTTGCGTGAATTACTCAAACGCCGAAAAAAGCTGGTAGCCGACCTGATCGCCGCGAAGCCGGATGTCTTCATCGGTATCGACGCCCCGGACTTCAACCTCAATATCGAACTAAAGCTGCGTCAGGCCGGGATCAAGACTGTGCATTACGTCAGCCCGTCCGTCTGGGCGTGGCGCCAGAAGCGCGTGCTGAAGATTCGCGAAGGTTGCGACCTGATGCTCACGCTGTTCCCGTTCGAAGCGAAATTCTACGAAGAGAAAGGCGTGCCCGTGCGGTTTGTCGGGCATACCTTGGCCGATGCCATTCCGCTGGAAGCCGACCGCGCTGCTGCGCGGGCCGAACTGGGATTGCCTGACGGGCCGTTGGTTGCGTTGATGCCCGGTAGTCGTGGCGGCGAAGTCGGCCGTCTCGGCGCCTTGTTTCTCGATACGGCCCAACGCCTGCGGGCCCTGCGCCCCGGAGTGCGGTTTGTCGTGCCTTGCGCGAATCCGCAACGCCGGGCACAGCTTGAAGAGCTGTTGGCCGGTCGCGATTTGCCGCTGACCTTGCTCGACGGCAAGTCCCATCTGGCGCTGGCGGCGTGCAACGCTGTGCTGATTGCCTCCGGTACAGCAACCCTTGAAGCGTTGTTGTACAAGCGACCGATGGTCGTAGCCTATCGCCTGGCACCGCTGACGTTCTGGATTCTAAAGCGCATGGTGAAAAGCCCCTACGTGTCCTTGCCGAACCTGCTGGCCCAACGCCTGTTGGTGCCTGAGTTGTTGCAGGACGATGCGACAGTTGAAGCGCTGGCCCAAACCTTGTCGCCACTGATCGAAGGTGGTGAAGAGCAAACCCGCGGTTTTGATGAAATTCACCGGACCCTTCGTCTGGATGCCTCCAACCAGGCTGCGGATGCAGTGCTGAACCTGATCGACCCGGTAAAATGAGTAAAGAAAGTATGCAGATGGGGCTGGATTTCACCTTGGTCGCGGAGGTTGAAGAATTGGTAGCCGGAGTCGATGAAGTCGGTCGCGGGCCGCTCTGTGGCGCGGTGGTGACGGCGGCGGTGATCCTTGATCCGAATCGTCCGATCCTCGGTCTCAACGACTCGAAGAAACTCACCGAAGCCCGCCGCGAAAAGCTCTTCGACGAAATCTGCGAAAAAGCCCTGAGCTGGTGCATTGCCCGCGCCGAAGTCGAAGAGATCGACGAGCTGAACATCCTTCACGCCACCATGCTGGCCATGCAGCGCGCGGTTGCCGGGCTGCACATCCAGCCGAAACTGGCGATGATCGACGGCAACCGTTGCCCGAAATTACCGATGCGCGCCGAAGCCGTGGTGCAGGGCGATGGCAAGGTACCGGCCATCGCCGCGGCATCGATTCTGGCCAAGGTCAGTCGTGACCGTGAAATGGCGGCTTTCGAGTTGATCTACCCCGGTTACGGCATCGGCGGACACAAAGGCTACCCGACGCCCGTTCATCTGGAAGCGCTGGCTCGTCTGGGCCCGACGCCGATTCACCGACGCTCCTTTGCCCCGGTGCGGCTGGCTTATGAGGCTCGGGAGAGTCTCATCGAGAGTTGGTTGTAAGGCTGATTTTTTTTACCAAGGCCCGGTACAATCCGGGCCTTGTTGTTTTCATGACTTAACGCAGGATCACTATGCCGGCTTCATTCGTTCACCTACGCCTGCACACTGAATACTCCCTGGTCGACGGTCTGGTGCGGATCAAACCGCTGGTCAAGACCCTGGTCGGCATGAACATGCCTGCCGTAGCGGTCACTGACCAGAACAACATGTGTTCCCTGGTCAAATTCTATAAAAACGCCATGGGTGCCGGGATCAAGCCGATCTGCGGCGCTGATCTGTGGCTGTCGAACAAGGACCCGGATAACCCCCTGAGCCGGATCAGCCTGCTGGTGATGAACGCCGCGGGTTATCGCAACCTCACCGAATTGATTTCTCGCGGGTTCATCGAGGGTCAGCGCAATGGCTCGATCATCATTGAGCGCGAATGGGTGGCCGAGGCCAGCGATGGCCTGATCATGCTGTCTGCGGCCAAAGAGGGCGAGATCGGCCAGGCCATGCTCAGTGGTAACCCGCAAGAAGCGGAAAACCTGGCGCGTGAATGGATGGCCGTGTTTCCGGATCGCTTCTATCTGGAAATCCAGCGCACCAACCGCCCCAACGATGAAGAACAACTGCATGGCGCCGTGGCGTTGGCCGAGAAAATCGGCGCACCGCTGGTCGCGACCAACGACGTGCGTTTCCTCAAACAGGAAGATTTCGCCGCCCACGAAACCCGCGTGTGCATCGGCGAGGGCCGTGCCCTCGACGACCCGCGACGATCGAAGAACTACAGCGATCAGCAGTATCTCAAAAGCGCCGAGGAAATGGCCGAGCTGTTCAGCGACATTCCCGAGGCGCTGGAAAACACCGTCGAGATCGCCAAGCGCTGCAACATCGAGGTCAAGCTGGGCACGCACTTCCTGCCCAATTTCCCAATCCCCGATGGCATGACCATCGATGAGTATTTCCGCAAAGTTTCGTTCGATGGCCTGGAAGAGCGGCTCTCCGTCCTGCTGCCCAAGGACACCACCGAAGACTATGAGGCCAAGCGTCAGGTCTACGTCGACCGGTTGAATTTCGAGCTGGATATCATCATCCAGATGGGCTTCCCCGGTTACTTCCTGATCGTGATGGACTTTATCCAGTGGGCCAAGAACAACGGCGTGCCGGTAGGCCCCGGCCGGGGGTCGGGTGCCGGCTCGCTGGTGGCCTACGTGCAGAAGATCACCGACCTCGACCCGCTGGAATATGACCTGCTGTTCGAACGTTTCCTTAACCCGGAACGGGTCTCCATGCCCGACTTCGACGTCGACTTCTGCATGGACGGTCGCGACCGGGTGATCGACTACGTGGCTGAAAAATACGGCCGTAACGCCGTAAGCCAGATCATCACCTTCGGTTCCATGGCGGCGAAAGCGGTGGTCCGTGACGTGGCGCGGGTGCAGGGCAAGTCCTACGGCCTGGCGGATCGCCTGTCGAAGATGATCCCGTTCGAAGTTGGCATGACCCTGGAAAAGGCCTACGAACAGGAAGAGATCCTGCGTGACTTCATCAAGGTCGATGAAGAAGCCGCAGAAATCTGGGAGATGGCCCGCAAACTTGAAGGCGTTGTGCGAAACGTCGGCAAGCACGCCGGTGGCGTGGTGATCGCGCCGACCAAACTGACGGACTTCTCGCCGATCTATTGCGACGAAGCCGGCGATGGCCTGGTAACCCAGTTCGACAAGGACGACGTGGAGGCGGCCGGCCTGGTGAAGTTCGACTTCCTCGGCCTACGAACCCTGACGATCATCGACTGGGCGCTGAAGACCATCAACCGCGACCGCGCCAAGGTCAACGAACCGCCGCTGGACATTGCGTTCATCCCGCTGGACGACAAACCGACCTATCAGCTGCTGCAAAAAGCTGAAACCACCGCGGTGTTCCAGCTTGAATCGCGCGGCATGAAAGAGCTGATCAAAAAGCTCAAGCCCGACTGCCTCGAAGACCTTATCGCATTGGTGGCCCTGTTCCGTCCGGGCCCGCTGCAATCGGGCATGGTGGACGACTTCATCAACCGTAAGCACGGTCGCGCCGAGCTGGCGTACCCGCACTCCGACTATCAGTACGAAGGCCTCAAGCCCGTATTGGCCCCGACCTACGGCATCATCCTGTATCAGGAACAGGTGATGCAGATCGCCCAGGTCATGGCCGGCTACACCCTCGGCGGTGCGGACATGCTGCGTCGGGCGATGGGTAAGAAAAAGCCCGAGGAAATGGCCAAGCAGCGCGGCGGTTTCATTGAAGGTTGTGCCACCAACAACATCGATGCGGACCTTGCCGGTAACATTTTCGACCTGGTAGAAAAATTCGCCGGTTATGGCTTCAACAAATCCCACTCCGCGGCCTATGGCCTGGTGTCATACCAGACCGCGTGGCTGAAAGCGCACTACCCGGCACCGTTCATGGCCGCAGTGCTCTCGGCGGACATGCACAACACCGACAAGGTCGTGACCTTGATCGAAGAAGTGCGCACGATGAAGCTGCGTCTCGACGCGCCGGACGTGAACACTTCCGAGTTCAAGTTCACGGTAAACGACGAAGGTCGGATCATCTATGGCCTGGGCGCAATCAAGGGGGTGGGCGAGGGCCCGGTAGAGGCGATCACCGAGGCGCGGCTGGACGGTCCCTTCAAGGACCTGTTCGATTTTTGCGCCCGGGTTGACCTCAAGCGCATCAACAAACGGACCCTCGACGGCTTGATCCGCAGCGGTGCGCTGGATCGCCTGGGGCCGTACTTCCATGACGAAGCCAAAGCCTACCAGGCCAATATCGACCGTAACCGCGCGGTCTTGCTGACCGCGATGGAAGAGGCAATCAAGGCCGCCGAGCAAACTGCCCGGACCCACGACAGCGGCCATGCCGACCTGTTTGGCGGGCTGTTCGTGGAAGAAGACGCTGACGTCTACGCCAATCATCGCAAAGCCAAGGAACTGACCCTCAAGGAACGTCTCAAGGGCGAGAAAGACACCCTGGGCCTGTACCTGACCGGTCACCCGATCGACGAATACGAAGGCGAAATCCGCCGTTTCGCCCGCCAGCGCATCATCGACCTCAAGCCGGCGCGCGATACCCAGACCGTTGCCGGCATGATCATCGCCCTGCGGGTGATGAAGAATAAAAAGGGCGACAAGATGGGCTTCATCACCCTCGACGACCGTTCGGGGCGGATCGAAGCCTCGCTGTTCGCCGATGCGTTCCATTCCGCGCAATCGCTGTTGCAGACCGATGCGATGGTGGTGGTCGAAGGCGAAGTCAGCAACGACGACTTCTCCGGCGGCCTGCGGTTACGGGTCAAGCGGGTGATGAGCATGGAAGATGCGCGCACCAACCTGGCCGAGAGCCTGCGCCTGAAGCTGCATGCCAAGGATCTCAAGGGCGATCAGCTACGCTGGCTGGGTGAGCTGTTGAAGCGTCACCGCGGTGCGTGCCCGATTACCATGGACTACACCAGTCCCGATGCGAAAGCCTTGCTGCAGTTCGGCGAAGGCTGGCGAATCGACCCGGCGGATGCGTTGATTCAAGCCCTGCGTGACCAGTTCGGGCGAGACAACGTCTTCCTCCAATACCGTTAAGGTCAGGGTGACATTACGCAACCCTGGGCTTGAGCAGAATTTTTAATCTCGACCTTAGCGCGCCTCTCCCTTATGGTAGGGCGCGAATAGACAACCGGCCGGCCCAAGCTCCCTTGGACGCCGACCCAAGACGGACGCCTATGAACCCGAATTTTCTGGATTTCGAACAGCCGATCGCCGACCTGCAAGCCAAGATCGAAGAGTTGCGCTTGGTCGGTAATGACAATTCGCTGAATATCGGCGATGAGATCTCCCGCCTGCAAGACAAGAGCAGCACGTTGACCGAAGACATCTTCGGCAAGCTGACCAGCTGGCAGATCGCGCGTCTGGCGCGTCACCCGAAGCGTCCATATACCCTGGACTACATCGAACACATCTTCACCGAGTTCGATGAGCTGCACGGCGACCGCCACTTCTCCGACGACGCCGCCATCGTCGGTGGTATTGCCCGTCTGGAGGACCAGCCTGTGATGGTCATCGGCCACCAGAAAGGCCGCGAAGTACGCGAAAAAGTTCGCCGTAACTTCGGCATGCCGCGTCCGGAAGGCTACCGCAAGGCTTGCCGCCTGATGGAAATGGCCGAGCGTTTCAAGATGCCGATCCTGACCTTCATCGACACCCCGGGCGCCTACCCCGGCATCGACGCCGAAGAGCGTAACCAGAGCGAAGCGATTGCCTGGAACCTGCGCGTGATGGCGCGCCTGAAAACCCCAATCATCGCCACCGTGATCGGTGAGGGTGGTTCCGGTGGTGCGCTGGCGATCGGTGTTTGCGATCAGCTGAACATGCTGCAGTACTCGACCTACGCGGTGATCTCGCCGGAAGGTTGCGCATCGATCCTGTGGAAAACCGCCGAGAAAGCCCCGGACGCCGCTGAAGCCATGGGCATCACCGCCGAGCGCCTCAAAGGCCTGGGTATCGTGGATAAAGTGATCGGCGAGCCCCTGGGTGGCGCTCACCGTGACCCGGCGGCTGCGGCTGCATCGATCCGTGCCGAGCTGAGCACGCAACTGGCGATGCTGAAGAAGCTCGACCACAAGGCGCTGTTGGATCGTCGTTACGA
Source organism: Pseudomonas sp. G5(2012) (assembly GCF_000408945.1). Taxonomy (NCBI): domain Bacteria; kingdom Pseudomonadati; phylum Pseudomonadota; class Gammaproteobacteria; order Pseudomonadales; family Pseudomonadaceae; genus Pseudomonas; species Pseudomonas sp. G5(2012). Next base: position 97 of record NZ_APIO01000094.1, on the reverse strand, counting down.
GCGTCTGATGAGCTACGGTCTGTAACAGACCTCGCGGTACCCTTGTAGGAGCTGCCGCAGGCTGCGATCTTTTGATCTTGCTTTTTCAAGATCAAAA
>NZ_APIO01000093.1:0-26380 GCF_000408945.1 Pseudomonas sp. G5(2012) | reverse complement strand
TCGTTCCCATGCTCTGCGTGGGAATGCATCAATAGACGCTCTGCGTCGGCGCTGGAATTGGGACGCGGAGCGTCCCGGGCGGCATTCCCACGCGGAGCGTGGGAACGAGAATCGCGCAGGGGTTAAACGACTTCGAGGCGAATCTTGTGTTGATTCAACAACTGCGTCAGCGCCGGCACCGGCTGCTGGTCGGTCACCAGGCAATCGATCAGGCTGATGGGCCCCAGGCGGATCATGGCGTTGCGCCCGAATTTGCTGGAGTCGGCGGCGAGAATCACTTTGCGCGCGTTGGCGATGATCGCCTGGGATACCCGCACTTCCTGATAATCGAAATCCAGCAGGCTGCCATCTTCATCGATGCCGCTGATGCCGACCAAGGCAAAGTCGACCTTGAACTGGTTGATGAAGTCGACGCTGGCCTGGCCGACCACGCCGCCGTCACGCCGCACATTGCCTCCGGTCAGCAAGACGTCGAAGTCGTCCTTGGCGCTGAGCATCGAGGCCACGTGCAGGTTATTGGTGATGATCTTCAGGTGATTGTGATTGAGCAGGGCGCGGGCAATCGACTCAGTGGTCGTACCGATATTAATGAACAGCGAAGCGTGGTCGGGGATCTGTGCGGCAATGGCTTCGCCGATGCGCTGTTTCTCGTCGCGCATCTGATCCGCGCGCATGGCGTAGGCAGTGTTTTCAACACTGGAATCGTAAGCCGCGCCACCGTGGTAGCGGCGCAACAGATTGGCTTCCGCCAGCTGATTGATGTCGCGGCGGATGGTCTGCGGGGTAACAACGAACAGCGTGGCCATTTCCTCGATGCTCACATAACCGCGTTCGCGAACCAGTTCGAGGATTTGCTGCTGACGGGGAGGCAGATTCATGGGGCGTCCTTTGGGCTGCCGTGCAAAATTTGCCCATGATGCCGCAGGAATCTGCTCCCTACCAGTTACATCCCGATACGAGCCTTCAGCCTGGCTTATTCAGCCCCTTCGTGAGGCTCCCAATCGCGTGTGCGGCTGACGGCTTTTTTCCAGCCGGCGTAGAGTTTTTCCTTCGCCGCTTCATCCAGGGTCGGTTCGAACTGGCGCTCGATCACAGCCTTGCCGCGCAACTCGTCCAGGCTGCCCCAGAAGCCACAGGCCAGTCCCGCCAGGTAAGCGGCGCCCAATGCCGTGGTTTCGCGCATCTGCGGACGCTCGACCTGGGTGCCGAGAATGTCGGCCTGGAACTGCATCAGGAAGTTGTTCGCCACTGCACCGCCGTCAACGCGAAGGGCCTTGAGGCGTTCGCCGGCATCCTGCTGCATGGCGTCGAGGACGTCGCGGGTCTGATAGGCAATCGATTCCAGCGCGGCGCGAATGATGTGGTCGACGCGCACGCCACGGGTCAGGCCGAACAGCGCCCCACGGGCGTAAGGGTCCCAGTACGGCGCGCCGAGGCCGGTGAAGGCTGGCACCAGGTACACGCCGTTGCTGTCCTTGACCTTGTTGGCGAAGTATTCGGTGTCGTGGGCGTCGTTGATGACCTTCAACTCATCGCGCAGCCATTGGACGGTGGAGCCGCCGTTGAACACCGCCCCTTCCAATGCATAGGCGACTTCGCCGCGTGGGCCGCAAGCGATGGTGGTGAGCATGCCGTGGTTGGATTTCACGGCTTTGTCACCGGTGTTCATCAGCAGGAAGCAACCGGTGCCGTAGGTGTTTTTCGCTTGGCCGGATTCGACGCACATCTGCCCGAACAGGGCGGCCTGCTGGTCGCCAGCGATACCACCGATGGCGATGCCGCTTTTGGTGTGGCCGTAAATTTCCGAAGAGGACTTCACCTGCGGCAACATTTCCCGGGGGATGTCCAGCAACTCCAGCATCTTCGCATCCCACTCCAGGGTGTGGATGTTGAAGAGCATCGTGCGCGAGGCGTTGGTGTAGTCAGTGACGTGCACCTTGCCGCCGGTAAATTTCCAGATCAGCCAGCTGTCGACAGTGCCGAACAGCAGCTCACCGTTGCGCGCGCGCTCGCGGCTGCCCTCGACGTTGTCGAGAATCCACTTGAGCTTGGTGCCGGAAAAGTACGGGTCGGTAACCAGTCCCGTGGTTTCGCTGATGTATTGCTCATGGCCATCGCGCTTGAGCTGTTGGCAGATTTCGGTACTGCGCCGACATTGCCAGACGATCGCGTTGTAGATCGGGCGGCCGGTATTCTTGTCCCAGACCACCGTGGTTTCACGCTGGTTGGTGATGCCGATGGCTGCGACTTGATCGTGATGCAGGCCAGCTTGCGCCAGGGCCTCGACCATCACCGCGCTTTGGGTGGCGAAGATTTCCATCGGATCGTGTTCGACCCAGCCGGCTTGTGGATAATGCTGCGCGAACTCGCGCTGTGCGGTGCAGACCACGTTGGCGTCACGGTCGAAAATGATCGCGCGCGAGCTGGTCGTACCCTGATCGAGGGCAATGATGTAATTCTTGTTCTGAGTGTCGGTCATGTCGATTGCCTTGGACGAAAAAGGGAAGTGAGGTCTGGCGCGCGAGCAAACGGGCAGGTTTCGCGCGCCAACGCTATCAGGAAATTCTGGGCTTGCCGTCAATGGCCGGTGTTGCATCCTGTGTAGCAGGCGCGGCGCCAGGCAAGTGACGGGCAATCAAGCCGCGGTAGGCGGCAGCACCCAGGCAGGCACCGACAATCGGCGCAAAAACCGGAATCAGGAAGTACGGGATATCGCGGCCGCCAGTGAAGGAAATTTCACCCCAGCCAGCGAAGAAAGTCATCAGTTTAGGACCGAAGTCCCGTGCCGGGTTCATCGCAAAACCGGTCAGCGGGCCCATGGAACTACCAATCACCGCAATCAGCAGGCCAATCAGTATCGGCGCCAGCGGGCCGTTGGGCAGGCCATTGTTATCGTCGGTCAGCGACATGATCACGCCCATCAGGATGGCGGTGATGATCACTTCGACAAGGAACGCCTGGGCCGTGGACAAGCCTGGATTGGGGAAGGTGGAGAACACCGACGCCAATTCGAGGCTGGCCGCACTGCCGCGAACCATTTGGTGAGTTTGTTCGAAATCGAAGAATAGATTGCTGTATAGCGTGTACACCAGTAATGCGCCGCAAAAGGCACCCGCCACCTGGGCGACGATGTAGAAAGGCAGTTTGCGCTTTTCGAAGTCGGCAAAAATGCTCAGTGCGATACTGACGGCAGGGTTCAGGTGAGCGCCGGAAACCCCGGCGGTCAAGTAGATCGCCATGCTCACGCCAATACCCCAGATAATGCTGATTTCCCAGAGGCCAAAGCTGGCACCCGCGACCTTGAGCGCGGCAACGCAGCCCGTACCAAAGAAGATCAGCAGCGCAGTCCCCAGGAACTCGGCCATGCATTGGCTCGACAGCGACGGTTGTTGTAAAGCAGTTGTCATTGAAACCTCATTGTTTTTCTTGTCTGGCGCTTTCATTTCATCATGGTCGAAGCGCGTTCTTCATTGAGGCAGGATCCCCATCCTGTTCCCGTTTTACAGCTGGGTACTGCGGTAAGACATTTCATACAGTTTCAGAAACGAAAAAATATAGACAAGAAACGCTGATGTCAAAGGTCGAAAGTGAACCGCTGGTCACAAATAATCTATTAGTTCTGTGAATGATCGCGTCGGTGAGTGTGCAAAATCACATGGGCTTTTTAAGGCAGTGCCGCAATAGAGCCTTTTGTGGGTCAATGTCTTAGAATCCGGCCGAGGATTTCTACCGCCACCCAGTCTGGAGCTGTCATGACACCCGCATTGGATTTGCTGAAAAAGGTTCGCGCCGAACACCGTGTGCACAGTTATGAACATGACCCGAAGGCCGCTTCCTATGGGCTGGAAGCGGCGGAGAAGCTCGGACTGGACCCGGCGCAAGTGTTCAAGACCTTGCTGGCGGCCAGTGAGAAAGGCGAATTGCTGGTTGCGGTGGTGCCCGTCGGCGGAAGCCTGGACTTGAAGGGCCTGGCCCATGCGGCCAAGGTGAAGAAGGTCGAAATGGCCGACCCTGCGGCGGCGCAACGCTCCACCGGTTATCTACTGGGCGGTATTAGCCCGCTGGGACAGAAGAAGCGCTTGCGGACCTTTATCGACAGTTCGGCCCAGCCGTTAGCGAGCATTTTTGTCAGTGCGGGACGGCGGGGGTTGGAGGTCGAACTGGCACCGGCGGTGCTGGCGGAGCACACCCAGGCAACATTCGCCGATATAGGCCGAGCTTGAACTTGGGTTGAAAACGAAAAGATCGCAGCCTGCGGCAGCTCCTACAGGGAGCGCATTCCAATGTAGGAGCTGCCGCAGGCTGCGATCTTTTGCTGTTGATCAGTGCGCAGTGCTGTAGCGCCGAACCCCGGAATCAACCGTCGGAATATGCGCCGCCGTACTGCCGGACGCCTGGAACAGCACCAGGTGTTCCGCTGCCACACGAATGCCGACTTCTGCGCCGATCAGATGATCGACGTGGCTCGGGAAAATCGATTCCAGTTGTGCGCCGGTCAGCATTTGCAGGCGGTAAAGCGTCGAGGCACCCTGGAAAGACTTGCCGACGATCCGCGCCTTCAATGCACTGTCTGGCGCATAGACGATATCGTCCGGACGCAGCAATACATCCACCGCACCGCCGACCGGCCAGGTGTAGGCGCGGTTGCCGCGCAATTCACCGAGTTCCGTCTGCACCGACTCCGGGCTGCTCAACTGGCCGCGAATGAAGTAACCCTGGCCGATGAAGCTGGCCACATAGGGTGTCAGTGGTTCGTGATAGAGGTTGTAGGGCGTATCCCATTGCTCAAGCCGGCCTTCCTTGAACACGCCGACGTGATCGCTGACCGCGAAGGCCTCTTCCTGGTCGTGGGTCACCAGGATCGCGCTGGTGCCACGGGCCTTGAGGATGTCGCGCACCTCGTGGCTGAGTTTGCGGCGCAATTCTCCGTCGAGGTTGGAGAACGGTTCGTCCAGCAGCAGCAATTGCGGTTCTGGCGCCAGGGCGCGAGCCAGGGCGACCCGTTGCTGCTGGCCACCGGAGAGCTCGTGGGGGTAACGCTTGCCGAGGTTTTTCAGGTTGACCAGTTCGAGCAACTCTTCGGTGACGCGATCCTTGTTCGGATGTTTGCGAATGCCGAAGGCGATGTTGTCAGCCACGCTCAAATGCGGAAACAGGGCGTAGTCCTGGAACACCATGCCGATGCGACGTTTCTCGGGCGCGAGGGTGAAACCGGCACTGGAGATGGTCTCGCCAGCCAGCTGGATGTCACCTTCGTGCACCGGTTCGAAGCCGGCGATGGCGCGCAGGGTGGTGGTCTTGCCGCAGCCCGAGGAGCCCAGCAGGCAGCCGATGTCACCGGCGTTCAAATGCAGGTTGAGGTTTTGCACCACGCGCTGGTCTTGATAGCCGCAGGCGAGGTTGCGCAGGTTAAGCAGTAATGGCTGGCTCATGCGTGGTGGTACGCCGCTTCGACCAGAAACTCGAGCAGGGCCTTTTGTGCGTGAAGCCGGTTTTCAGCCTGGTCCCATGCCACCGAGCGCGGGTCGTCGAGCAGGTCGAGGCTGATCTCTTCGCCGCGGTGGGCCGGCAAGCAATGCATGAACAGTACGTCCGGGGCGGCCAGGTCGAGCAGGGCACGGTTGACCTGGTATGGAGCAAACAGCTGCAGGCGCTTGGCAGTTTCTTCTTCCTGGCCCATGGAGGTCCAGACGTCAGTGCTCACCAGATGCGCACCGCGCACGGCGTCCTGGGGATCACGAACGATGGTCACCCGATCGCCGGCCTTGGCCACGAATTCGGGATTGGGTTCGTAACCTTCCGGGCAGGCGATGCGCAACTGGAAGTCGAACTGGATCGCCGCTTCTATATAACTGTTGCACATGTTGTTGCCGTCACCGATCCAGGCAACGGTCTTGCCCTGGATGGAGCCACGGTGCTCGAGGAACGTCTGCATGTCGGCCAGCAACTGGCACGGGTGCAGGTCGTCGGACAGGCCGTTGATCACCGGCACACGGGAGTTGGCGGCGAATTCGGTCAAGTTGCTGTGGGCAAAGGTGCGGATCATCACGGCGTCGAGCATGCTCGACATGACGATCGCGCAGTCGCCGATCGGTTCGCCACGGCCCAGTTGGGTGTCGCGCGGCGACAGGAAGATCGCCTGGCCACCGAGCTGGATCATGCCGGCTTCGAACGAAATTCGGGTGCGGGTCGAGGACTTTTCGAAAATCATCCCGAGCACGCGGTTTTTCAAAGGCTCGAACAGTACACCGCGGTTACGCAGGTCTTTGAGCTCAACGCCTCGACGGATCACGCTGACCAGCTCTTGGGGCGTGCAATCCATCAGGGAGAGAAAGTGCCTTGCGCTCATCATTGACTACCTTTTTGCTACAAACCGCAGATGCTCAAAGCCTTGTTTAACGGAACAACGGGCGAGACCTGCGGCGTAAGCCGCACGGGGCGACGAAATAGGGGAAGGCGCGATCTTATAATTAAATGTCGCGTCTTACCAATAGGGCTACGGTTTTTAGGGGATTTCAGAGGGGCTATCGGTGGACCGCAATAGCGCTTTTGAAGCCTGTTTCCTGACTGCAGCCAGGCATTTGTACACCGGGGCCTTGGAACTTGGCAATCCAGAGGGGCGGGGATGGCGAACAGACAGTCGGTTTTCGGCCGGTGGTTCGTGGCCTTGGTGCCGGGCGCAGCCGATCTGAAATACTTGCGAATGCAAAGTGCTGGGTTATAACTAATTCACGAGTGACGCAGGAAGCTCAGCGATGGAATCGAAAGAACAGCAGCTTATGGAATTGCTCGGCCTCACGGCACGCTCCCTGACTCACCTGACCGCCTCCATGACATCGATGTCTTTCGAACTGCTGCGCAGCGACGACCAGGTCACACGCGACGCAGGGCGGCGCATGATCGATCGCATGGTCACCATCAGTGCCGGGCTCGACGAACACTGGCGTCTAATTGGCGAGCTGACCGGTGTGCACGCAGCCCAAGGGCCGGTCGAAACCCTCCAGGAAATCCAGTTGCAGGCGCCGCCGAGGTTGCCTTCGAGCTGATGGCTTGCGGTTATCGGCAGGCCTGATAACCACCGATTCACAAGATGAACGTCGCTGGCGCGCTGGAGGGGCAGGCACCATAGTTTTGTTTCCGCGGTCGCTATTGCCCGCCCAGAACAAGACAGAGACTGGCCATGACCAAGACTCTCCATCACCGTGCGTGCCATTTGTGTGAAGCCATTTGCGGGCTGACCATCGAAACCACCGAGCTCGAGGGCAACCTGCAGATCACCTCGATCAAGGGCGACCCCCAGGACAGCTTCAGCCGTGGGCACATCTGCCCCAAAGCGGTTGCCCTGCAAGACATCCAGAACGATCCGGATCGCCTGCATCAGCCAATGCGACGGGTGGGCAGCGAGTGGCAACCCATCGAATGGGACGACGCCTTCAACCTGGTCGCCGAACGCCTGGCCGCGATTCAGGAGCGCCACGGGCAGAATGCGGTGGCGGTCTATCAAGGCAACCCCAGCGTGCACAACTATGGGTTGATGACCCACAGCAATTACTTCCTTGGCTTGCTGAAAACCCGTAACCGGTATTCCGCGACGTCGGTCGACCAGTTGCCCCATCACCTGACCAGTCACTTGATGTATGGCCACGGTTTGCTGTTGCCGATACCGGACATCGACCACACCGACTTCATGTTGATCCTGGGCGGCAACCCGCTGGCCTCCAACGGCAGCATCATGACCGTGCCCGACGTGGAAAAACGCTTGAAGGCGATCCAGGCCCGAGGCGGCAAGGTCGTGGTGGTCGATCCGCGTCGCAGCGAAACGGCGGCAATCGCCGACCAGCATCTGTTCGTGCGCCCCGGTGGCGATGCGGCGCTGCTGTTCGGTCTGCTGCATACCCTGTTCGCCGAAGGCCTGACCCGCGACAGTCATTTGCCAGTGGACGGTCTGGACCAGGTGCGCGAAGCCGTGACCGGTTTCTCCGCCGACGTCATGAGTCCATTGTGTGCGGTGCCGGCGGAGCGGATCCGCCAATTGGCACGGGATTTTGCCGCCGCACCCACGGCGGTTTGCTACGGACGCATGGGCGTCTCGACCCAGGCATTCGGCACCCTGTGCCATTGGCTGGTGCAGTTGATCAACCTGGTTACCGGCAACCTCGACCGCGTCGGCGGTGCCTTGTGCACGGAACCGGCGGTGGACCTGGTGGCTTCGACGTCGGGTGGGCACTTCAATGTGTGGCAGAGTCGGGTGTCCGGGCGCCCGGAGTACGGTGGCGAACTGCCGGTCTCGGCGCTGGCCGAAGAGATGCTCACCGAAGGCGAAGGGCAGGTCCGTGCATTGATCACCGTGGCGGGCAACCCGGTGCTGTCCACGCCCAATGGACGCCAGCTCGAGCAGGCGCTGGACGGCCTGGAGTTCATGGTCAGTGTCGACCTGTACATCAATGAAACCACGCGTTATGCCGACCTGATCCTGCCGTCTACTTCTGCGCTGGAAAACGATCATTACGACACCACCTTCAATATGTTTGCGGTGCGCAATGTCAGCCGCTTCAACCGCGCCATCCTGCCCAAGCCCGAGGGTGCATTGCACGACTGGGAGATTTTCGTCGGGTTGGCCCAGGCGTTTGCAGCGAAGACCGGCAAGGAGTTGAAGCCCACTATCGCCCCGGCGCAGATGATCGACCGCGGTTTGCGCATGGGACTGTACGGCGACGCGTCGCCGCACAAGCTGTCGCTGGCAACCCTGTTCGATCATCCCCATGGGGTTGACCTGGGCGCACTGAAACCCAACCTGGCGCCCCGCCTGAAAACCGCCAATCAACGAATCCAGGCTGCCCCCGCCGCAATCCTCGCCGACCTGGCGCGTTTCGCGACATTGCAGGCGCCGACCAGCGATGAGTTGTTGATGATCGGTCGGCGACATGTGCGCAGCAATAACTCATGGATGCACAACTATCACCGTCTGGTGAAGGGCAAGCCGCGTCATCAGTTGTTGATGCACCCGGATGATCTGGCGAGTCGCAAGTTAAGCGACGGGCAGAAGGTGCGGGTCAGCTCGCGGGTCGGGGTGATCGAAGTGGAAGTGTTGGCCAGCCTGGATATGATGAAAGGAGTGGTCAGCCTTCCACACGGTTGGGGCCATGCCCGGCCAGGTGTGCAAATGAGCATCGCCAGTGGTCAGCCGGGTTCCAGCGCCAATGACCTGACCGACGAGTGTCAGCTTGACGAGCTGTCGGGAAATGCGGCGTTGAACGGTGTACCAGTGACCGTGGTAGCGGCCTGATCGCATCTGACGGAGAGACCGAGCAGGGCGCTCGGCTTTCCGTTACAATGCGCCACCGTGCCGACCCATGAGTCGGAAAGTTCAGCCGAGGTGCTCCATGGATATCATCGAAACGATTAAAGAGCAGATTGCCAACAACACCATTCTGCTTTACATGAAAGGCTCGCCGAATGCCCCGCAGTGCGGCTTCTCCGCGAAAGCCGCGCAGGCCGTGATGGCGTGTGGCGAAAAATTTGCGTACGTGGATATCCTGCAGAACCCGGAAATCCGCGCCAACCTGCCTAAATACGCCAACTGGCCAACCTTCCCGCAATTGTGGGTAGCTGGCGAGTTGGTTGGCGGTAGCGACATCATGACTGAAATGTCGGCTGATGGTTCGTTGCAGGCGCTGATCAAGGACGCGGCTGCCAAAGCAGCGGCAGCCAAGACCGAAGCCTGATACACGGGCATCAAAAAAGGCCCTTCACGGCAAACCGTGAAGGGCCTTTTTTTTGGTTCTGGATTGGGAAACATGGATAGCGCAAATACCTGTAGGAGCCGGCTTGCTGGCGATGGTCGTCATCGATAATGCGTGAGAACTGGTTAAATGCGGCGCACTTGAATCCATCGCCGGCGAGCCGGCTCCTACAGGGGGGCGCGGAGGTTGTCCTTTGGGATGAAGCTGACTAAGATGTCAAAAAATTCATCCTATGATTGGATGAAAGGATGAATCCCATGTCAGATACTTCTCCGTTAATCAAGCGCTCCCTGGTCGATCAGGCCTTGGAGCAGTTGCGCTTGCGCATCAACCAGGGCGTCTGGGCGGTCGGTCAGCGTTTGCCCACCGAGCCCGAGTTGTCCGCAGAGCTGGGCATCAGCCGCAACACGGTGCGCGAAGCCATGCGCGTGCTGGCGTTTTCCGGGTTGATCGAGATCCGTCAGGGAGACGGCAGTTACCTGCGCGCGGTGGTCGATCCGCTGGACACCCTAAAGGCGCTGTCGCGCTGCTCACTCGAACAGGCCCGCGAGACCCGGCACATCCTGGAAGTCGAGGCCATTGGCCTGGCCGCCATGCGCCGCACCGATGAAGACCTGGTTGCCTTGCGCGAGGCACTGGGCGTCAGCGGTACCCACTATCACGGCGATCTCGACACCTACATCGCCTGTGACCTGGTGTTCCACCGACGCCTGGTGGACGCCGCGCACAACCCGACGCTCAGTGAGCTGTATCGCTACTTCTCCAGCGTTGTCGGCGAACAATTACGCCACTGCCTGAACATCACGCCCCGGCGCCAGGAGGTGTTCGACCTGCACGTCGAACTGCTTGATGCCGTGGAGCAACGCGACCCGGAGCGTGCCAAAGCCCTGTCGAGGCAGTTGATCAATGAACCTTGAAACCGAGAACGCCATGTCCAGCCAGCACACCGATGTCACTTCACCCAAGCGCACGGCAGAGCTGGAAGAGCTGCTGATCGACGCCGAGGCCGATGACGAACAGGTCCAGCAAACCCAGCCGATCCTGGTTCGGCCGTGGTTGTTGCTGCTGGGGCTGATCCTTGTGGCGCTGAACCTGCGCCCGGCGTTGTCGAGCATGGCGCCGCTGCTGAGCGATGTGTCGAAAAGCCTCGGCCTGTCGGCGGCCCAAGCCGGTTTGCTGACGACGTTGCCGGTGCTGTGCCTCGGTTTGTTCGCTCCGCTGGCACCGGTGCTGGCGCGCCGCTTCGGGGCTGAACGTGTGGTGTTGGGCATTCTCCTGACGCTGGCGGGGGGGATCATCCTGCGCAGTTCCTTCGGCGAAATCGGTCTGTTTGCCGGCAGCGTGCTGGCAGGTGCCAGCATCGGCGTGATCGGCGTGTTGCTGCCGGGCATCGTCAAGCGCGACTTCGCTAAACACGCCGGGACCATGACCGGTGTCTACACCATGGCCCTGTGCCTGGGCGCGGCAATGGCCGCGGGCGCCACGGTGCCGTTGAGTGAACACTTCGACAAAAGCTGGAGCCTGGGCCTCGGGTTCTGGGTGATTCCAGCCTTGATCGCGGCGATTTTCTGGCTGCCACAAACCGGGCAGAAACACGGCGCGCATAACGTTGCCTATCGCGTGCGAGGATTGCTGCGCGACCCGTTGGCCTGGCAAGTCACCTTGTACATGGGCCTGCAATCATCGTTGGCCTACATCGTGTTTGGCTGGTTGCCGTCGATCCTGATCGGTCGTGGCCTGAGTGCAACCCAGGCCGGGCTGGTGCTGTCGGGGTCGGTGATCGTTCAATTGATCAGCTCCCTTGCAGCGCCATGGCTGGCGACTCGCGGCAAGGACCAGCGCCTGGCGATCGTGATCGTCATGGCGCTGACCCTGGCAGGTTTGTTCGGTTGCCTGTACGCCCCGATCGAAGGCTTGTGGGGATGGGCGATTGTGCTGGGGCTGGGGCAGGGCGCCACGTTCAGCCTGGCATTGACCCTGATCGTGTTGCGCTCGCGCGATTCCCACGTGGCGGCGAACCTGTCGAGCATGGCCCAGGGGTTCGGCTACACCCTGGCGTCGATGGGACCATTCGCGGTCGGCATTGTGCACGACTGGACCGGCGGCTGGAACGCCGTGGGCTGGATCTTCGGGGTGATCGGCCTGGGTGCGATCATTGCCGGGCTGGGCGCCGGGCGTTCGCTTTACGTTCAGGTGGTCAGCGAAAAAGTCTGAATGGCAACTAGACAACTTACGGCACCGTCTAGCTGCACGACGGTGCGCAATCAACCCTTGCCCGAAGAATGATTCCGGGCAAGGGCGGCTACGTTACAGGTAGTCGACTTCCAGGGTGATCGACCCGTCGATAGCCGCTTCGTCACTCAGGTCCAGGCCGTCGGCGCGAGCGATTCTGGTGTGTACTTGAAGATCCATCGTCACGTCCTTGACGGCTATCGGGGTGGTGGTGTCGCTAACTGAACCGACCGAGAGCAGGCCACTATCAGGATCCATCCATTGGTTATACTTCCACGTTGTACCGCCATCGTAAGAACTCAGGGTCAATACCGGGACGCCGTTTGCCAGAGGATTGGCCATTCTTATGAAAAACCCACCGAGCTTTTGATCACCATTGATAAAACCCAGACCGTAGGCGTAGCTGATGATCGACGTGCCAGGCCGGTTATCGACGGTGCGTAGTTTGAACGGCTGCTCAGCATCGCAATTGATCGACAATTGCAGCGTCTTTATTGGCAGGTTTGTAACGAGATCCGGATTCAGATCTTTCGCTGAAATCTTTTTATGATCAACGACGCCACCGTCGGAGAGGGTCGGCGTGCAAGCACCCGGCACGATGGTGCCGGTGACGGTCAAATCAGTGGACGCTGCCAGCGCATAAGGCGCAACGCTGATAAGTGCTGTGGCGGAAAGTGCTGCAAGGTATTTTTTCATCATGTTTTACTCACGTCTATGGTTATCGTCCTGACTGCTCGAGGTGCCCAAATGCACCCCGGATCCAGCAGGATCGGGTTGGGTGTTACAGGTAAATAATCTCGATCGTCCCGGCACCATCGAGATCGATGGCGCTGCTCAGATCCAAGTGGTTGGTGGGGGCGATGACGGCATCGACGGTCAGGGTGGTGCTGAGGTTCTGGATCAGTACCGGGCCGGCGTTGCTGCCAGGGCTGTCGGTAAAGCCCAGGTAACTGGTTTTACCGAGGGGAATCGGGTTGGCGCTGGCGGTGCTCCAGGCCACGCCGCCGGTGGTGGAGTCAGTTCGGTAGAGGCGGGCGAAGCCATCGGCACTGGCGTCGGCCGGGTCGACGTTGAGCGAATACAGTCCGATCCGGTTCTGGCGGCTGTCGGTTCCCAGGCCGTAGTAAATGTCGCTGGTGACCGTGGCTGAGCCGGAGCGGTTGTCTTGCATGATCAGGGCGAATGAAGTGGGCGCGTCACAAGCCACTGTCAAGGTCAGGGACTTGGGTGGCAGGCGCGTGCTCTTTTCGGTGTCGAGCTGATTTTTCGACAGGGTGCCAAAGTCGACCACGCCGCCATTGGACAGCATGGGTTCGCAGGCTCCCGGGGCGAAACGGGCGCGCAAGGTCGCCTCGCGGCTGCGTCCGGCACCGATGGCGTCGAACGCCCCGGAAGCCTCCCAGGTCACCGCATCACGCACCTGCATGCCTTGCTCTTGAACCCAGGCGGTCAGCTCAAGCTGAGCCGAGAAACTGCGTCCCTGTACCGGCACGCCGGCCTGCACCGGCACCACCCCGTGTTCCGGTCGCCAGATCAGGGTCGATGCCGTTTTGCTCGGTGGCTGACCGGCCCCGGCAATCAAGCCGATCTCCACCGACTGGCCGTCGAGTACGGCATCGCGAATCCGTACTTGATAGCTGCCGCGTTCGGCAAAGTGAAAGCGTTCGGCCGTCGCCGCCATGGCCCGGTAGAACAGGCTCATGTCGATGGGCTGCGTGCAGCTCAAGGTCAGGCTGAGCTGGCGCATACCAAGCTGTCGCTGCGGTGCTGAGTCGGGACGGATCGCCCGGTTCATCAAGCCGTAATCGAGCACCGGCTGGCTCAGGTTGAACTGACAGTCGTCGTTGGACGCCAAGACCAGTGGCGTGAATCCGCTCAGTGCCAGGGGCGTGAGAGTCAGCAGCAGATAGCGAGACAGATTCATGAAGTCATCCTCAGAGGGCTCGGCACTTGGCGGGGGCGGTTTCGTAGTACGCGTTGGTGTCCGCGTCGGCGGGCAGTTCGAAGCGCAATTCGCAGCGCTCCATCCCCGGTGCGCGGACCCACAGCGCGCGGCGGTCGAGGACATTGGGCAAAAACACCAGGCCGCCGTCCTGTACCAGGGTCACGAACTCGCCATCCGCGTTGTTCACAGTGGCCCCGCGCGGCAGCGGCGCGCCATTGGCGGTGGTGGCCTTGAGCAAGGCTCGACGGGTCATCGTGATGCCAAACTCAACGTTGTCGACGGCACCGCGGCCGGCCGAAATCACCGCCAGCCCATTGTTGATGTCGGCGTTGCGCGGCAGGGTTCTGGTGTCCACTTCCACCGCGCTGCGACCGTAGGCCACCACTTGCGGGACCACCGCCTGGCCTTGCCAGTCGGTCCAGACCGGGCCGCTGGGCGTCGTCACTTTGATCGCACCCATATCGCCCAGCGAAAGCAGCGCGAAGGTGTCGCTCACCTGATAGGGCGACAGCGTCACGCCACCGCCGTGCAGCACGGCCCCGCCCCGGGCACCGACCTGATAACTGTCACGCTCGGTATCGGTACGGGTGTAGTTCAGGTCCAGTTGGGTGTAGCGCGGCAGCATGGAAACGCCCGCGCTCGATTGCACCTGTCGATCTCGTGTGTCGTGCTCGACGCCGACCCGATACGCCAATTGATCGTTGATCTGTTCACTCACGCCCACGCCGCTGCGGTACTCGCCGCCCGCGCTGCGCGCCCAGGTGCGTGCCCGGCGGTTCTGGCCCAGCGGGATGCTCAGGTTCACATATACGCTGTCGTCGCTGCGGTTGGCGCCACTGACCTGCCACTCAGCCGTAGCCGAGATCGATACACCGCCGATGTTGGTCCCCCAGGAGGCGAGCGCGCGGCTGCTGCTGTCACCGTCGAACGTGCCAGAACGACTGAAGCCGGCACTGAATGCGCCGAGCCAGGGATGGGACCAGGACAGTGCAGCGCTTTGCTGGTCGCGGTAACGGGAATCGCGCTGGTCACTTGTGCTATCGAACACTGCGTCTTCCAGTTCCCGGTAACCCGGGGTCCGGTAAGAACCGCCGGCATTGAGTGACCACTGCGCGCTCAAAAGGTGCGAGGCGCTCAGGTCGATCTGAAGCCCTTTACCGGGTTGTTGGCCGCTGGCGCTGGCACCTGTCAACGTGGCTTGAATCTGGGTGACAGGTGAGGGTAACAGCGCGATGCCGGCACCCGCCGCGCGGTACTCGTCGGCGCCGGTAATGCCGACGCTCAGCAGGGCTTGTGCGCCGAGTGCACCGCTCCAGCCGCTACTGATCACCCAGGGATCGCCACCTTCTTCGTCGCCGGTATTGCGCACCCTGCCAGCCGCCAGCGAGTAACCCGGAGCCGGTAAACCGATGCCGAGCATCGCGGCAGGAACGGTGAAGCGGCGCTCGCTGCCATCAGCCTCCTTGACCGTGACTTCCACATCGGAGCGGCTGTTGAGGCGACGTACATTGGTCAACGCAAACGGTCCGGCGGGCACCACCGTGGAGTGGATCAACGCGCCGTTCTGGCGGATTTCGACCTGCGCCTGACTGTTGGCAATGCCTTCGATGACCGCGCTTTGTCCTTCGACCTGCAGTGCCTGTTCGTTCAGTACTTGCACGCCGGTGATCTGCGCACCGGCCAGCACCGGGTTGTAGAGATTGATCTGGCCCGCCTGCAGCACCGCTTCCTGGCTGGCGAATGTGCGCTGGGCGTACGCCGCAATGTGCGTCGTGCGGGAGATATCGTCCTGCCAGGTCTGAATTTGTCGGCTGCGCACGATCCAGTCACCGGCATTGAAACCCAGCTCGGTGCTGGCCGAGGCGTAGCGACTCGAATCATCGCCGTATCGGCTGTGCAGACCGATTACGTCGTAATTGAGCAGGCCGGCGATGCCGCCGGTTTGATAGCCGGACACATCTCGAAGAACCGGGCGCAGTGCGTCGCCGGGCACGATCAATGACAGGGCAAGATTGGCCGGGTCCTGATCGACGACGGTTTGCGGCCAGGTGCCGAGCACATCGTGACACGGGGTGTCGTTTGCAGGTTGTGCGTCCACCAACTGTTCAGGCACACCCAGGTTCGCCGCGTCGAGCAAGTCGCGATCAAAGCACAACGTCCCGTCGCGATTGAACCGGACGTCGACCCGACCCTGACGCTGGCCATTGACCGACAACGTGAGCGGATGCCGCCCTGCGGGGAAGCTCGGTGCCGCCAGCAACAGCGTCGCCAGCGCCGGATCGATACCGCGTTGCTGCAGGGTGTTTTTATCGAACGATGCCGGCGACGGCACGTCGGCTCGTGCATCGAGCGCCATCAGCACAATAGCTAGCAGCAACACTGCTTTCATCCACAGCCGGCAGGCGTGAGGATGAGCAATCAACCGAATCGCGGGCATGGCTTCGCCGTCACGGTAAATCATCACTGTGTTCATGGGTTTCACTTGGTTTATGCGCGCGTGCCGGCCGATTGCACTGTGGCCTCAGTCACGCTCGTGGCGGTTGATTCCACTTCACTGAAAACAAGGCGCTCACCGTTCCTTTGTGGCGTCGTGGGTCGCTGCAATCGTCAGGAGCTGATCGGCGCGTCATAGAGCGGTACCGCAAAACCGTAGACGGTGGCTGGTTGAAAGCGCACATGCGTGGCAGCCCCGGCTGGTGCCGAAACACTGATGTGCTCACCGGGCAACACGTAGGTCTTGGGCAACATCGCACTGCCCGCCGAAGGCAGCAGATGTACCTGCTGGCCCAGACGGACCACGTAGGGAGTGTCATTGCGCACGGTCAGTTGATCGCCATTTAGTGACCATTGAAGATCAGTCCATGGGGTGCGATTAGGCGCCAGGCCCTTAGGGTGCAGAATTACCGGCAGGTTCTGGCGCACCGTCACCCCTACACGGGCCTGTCCAGCTTCGGCGGCGGGTTTGCCTTGCGGTATGCCTTCAAAGATCACCCGCTTCAAACGCTGGGTGAGCAAGGGTTTTTCCGATTGCAGAATAAAGCGCACCAACTGGGTTTTCGACGCTTCAACCCGGGCCAGCGGTGGTGTCACAAACACCAGCGATTCAGGGTCTTCGGCAATGTTTTCGAGAGTGACGTGCATCAACGCCAGAGTGGTATCAGTGTTGGTCACTGTAACGGACGCCTCGCCATCGGCCTCATTGATGATGACCACGGAAGTGTTCGGGACCATCCCGTCAGCTTGGGCGTAAACGGTCATCAAGAGCGGGAGTAAGCCAGCGCCGGCGTGGATCAGAGGGCGCACGAAAGCAGAAAACATCGTCATGACGTGTCTCGTTGAATGATCAAAAAAGGGTGCGGGCGTGACACCGGTTGCTGGTGTCAGCGCTCCAGGCTGATATTGCGCAGCACGCGGTCTGTCAGTAGTCCAGTTGCACGGTGATATGGCCGTCGATGGGGATTTCGTCGGTCAGAGTCAGGTCGCTGGCACGCACGATAATGGTGAATGCCGTCAGCCTTGCATGCAGGTCTTTTATGGCGATCGGTGTGTCAGGGGCATTCATCGCTGCAAACGAAGTCTTGCCGGCATGTCCCAGGTAGGGGGACGCTCGCCAACTGACACCATCGTCCCGGGACGAGATGGTTTTTACCGCGGCTTTGTCGGCAATGGCGTCAAACAGACCGAGGGCAACACTGCCCAGCTTTTCGTCATCGTTGACGATCCCCAGCCCGTGCTGGTTCGGGTTGATGGCGGAAGATCCGCTGCGGTTATCCACCGTGGTCAGGGTAAACAGGGTGGCCGCCTCGCAGTTCACGTCGAGGTAGAGCGTGCCGTTTTCCAGCCGGGTGGGCTGGTCCGGATGCAGGTCCTTCATCCCCACCCTGCCGTGCTCGACGATACCGCCGCTTGAGAGACTGGGCTTACAGGCACTGGGAGTGATCATGCCGGTGACACTCAAGTCGGTGTTGGACCTGGCCAAAGCGGACGGAGCGCCTGTCAGCAGCAAGACTGCGGCCAGCAACGATAAAGGTGTGTTCATGCGTTGGCTCTTCCTTGAAGGAGGTTGTCAGTCATTACCCTGGGTGGGCAGGAGGCAATCTATAGGTCGGGGTAGACGGAAGGAATGCAACTAATACGAAAACGCGGCGTTCGGAGCACGAAGGATGACGACGGACTACAACTCGTCATGGTTCGCTGTATTGTCTGTAGTCTTTTGGCGTGGGTGACGTAGCTTAAAAAAGTAGGGGGCGTCTGTTTGTTTTGTAAGAGAAAGGACAAAACCCCGAAGGCATTGAGTGTCGCTGTTTTACTGATGAGATTGGTTGTTGTAGTGGCCAGTGGACAGCGCTATTTTTCGCGCATTCCAGTCACCTCACAGGAAAACTACGACCATGCGCGTCATCATCGCTGACGACCATCCCGTCGTTCGTATCGGCTTGCGGATGCTCATCGATTCAAGCACAACCTGCGTGGTTGTCGGTGAAGCCGACGGCCCCGACAGCCTGCTGAGTCTTCTTTCCACACTACCTTGTGATCTGCTGATCACAGACTTCTGCATGCCGGGCGACGGGCAGGCCGATGGCCTGAAGATGCTGAGCAGGGTGCGCCGGCACTACCCGGCGCTGCCGATCATTCTGGTCACCATGTTTGCCAACGTCGCGACACTGAGGTCGGCCTTCGCTGAAGGTGCGACGGCCATCGTTGCTAAAGGCGCGTCGGCGACGGAGCTGCCCGACGCGATCAAATCGGTGAGTCAGGGACGGCGGTTTATCAGCGAGTCCCTGCGCGCCGAACTGACCGAGGCCGGCACCGGGGACTCGTCCCCGCTACCGTCACTGTCGGCCAAAGAACATGAAGTGGTGAGAATGCTCGCCAGCGGCATGACCGTCAGCGAGATTGCTTGTTACTTCAAACGCAGCGTGTCGACGATCAGTAAACAGAAAAGCATGGCCATGCAGAGGCTGGGCATTTCCACGGACGTGGATCTGTTTGCTTATGCCCGTGACAGTGGCATGGTGCATTAGCGTGCCAGAGGGTATTCCCACCACGAATGTCGATAGTGTTCGGCGGCTTTGCAGACTATCTTGCTGGCCATCCTTTATTCGTACGGAGCCTGACCATGAGTGATGCCCATCGCGCATTGATCACCCAGTTCTACCAAGCCTTCCAGCGGCTGGACGCCGAGGCCATGAGCGCCTGCTATACCGATGACGTGGTGTTCAGTGATCCGGCGTTCGGCGAGCTTCGCGGGCGCGATGCTGGCGACATGTGGCGCATGCTCACGACCCGGGCCAGGGATTTCTCCCTGACCTTCGATAGCGTTCACGCCGATGAGCACACGGGCACCGCGCATTGGGTCGCGACGTACCTGTTCAGCCAGACCGGCAACACCGTGGTCAACGACATCCAGGCACGATTCGTCTTCCGTGACGGCAAGATCTGCGAACACCACGACCGTTTCGATCTGTGGGCCTGGTCCCGCCAGGCATTGGGTTTCAAAGGCCTGATCCTGGGCTGGACGCCATTGGTAGGGAACGCCGTTCGGGCACAGGCCCTGAAGGGGCTGAAGGCATGGCAGGCCAGTCGCTGATAAGATCGCGGCTTGTTTCCTTTCAAGTTTTGATTGTGCCGTGACCACCCTCAGCGAAAATTCTCTCGACGCCAATGCACCGGTGAGTAAACCTTGGTTCGTCTACCTCGTGCGCGCGGCCAATGGCGCGCTCTACTGCGGGATCAGCGACGATCCGGTACGCCGCTTTGCCACTCACCAGAGCGGCAAGGGCGCGCGCTTCTTTCTTTCCAGCCCGGCCGTGGCGCTGGTCTATACCGAACTCTGCCGCGATAAAAGCGAAGCGCTGCGCCAGGAACGGCTGATCAAGAAACTCAGGAAAAGCGCCAAGGAATGCCTGGTGGCGAGCTTTGCTGCCGGCTTATCAATCTGACTGATAAGTTCCCATCAGGCATATCGGTGTGATGCTTATGGATTGCGCGCTAAGCTGCGGATTCCTTACCCGTGCGGCGGAGCCGAGCATGTCCGAGTTGATTCTTCATCATTACCCGACTTCCCCTTTTTCTGAAAAGGCCCGCTTGCTGCTGGGCTTCAAGGGGCTGTCCTGGCGCTCGGTGAACATTTCGCCGGTGATGCCAAAGCCTGACCTGACGGCCCTGACCGGAGGCTATCGCAAAACTCCAGTGTTGCAGGTTGGCGCCGATATTTATTGCGACACTTCGTTGATTGCCCGCCGCCTGGAACAGGAAAAGGCCTTGCCGGCGTTCTTCCCCGAAGGCCAGGAAATGATCGCGGCCTCCTTCGCCGCGTGGGCCGATTCGGTGGTGTTCCAGCATGCAGTCAGCCTGGTGTTTCAGCCGGAATCGGTAGCTGTGCGCTTTGGCAATATGCCGCCGGAAGCGATCAAGGCATTCATCGCCGACCGCGCCGCGTTGTTCAGCGGTGGCAGTGCTACACGCTTGTCTGCCGAGCAGGCCAAACACCAATGGCCGACGATCATGGCGCGCCTGGAGCAGCAGCTGCAGCGCGAGGAGGGCGATTATCTGTTTGGCGAGCCCTCGATTGCCGACTTCGCAATGGCTCATCCGCTGTGGTTTCTCAAGGCAACCGCCGTGACCTCACCGTGTGTGGATAGCTATCCGGCGGTGTCGGCCTGGTTGGCGCGGGTACTGGGATTCGGTCACGGTGCGCCGAGCGAAATGACGTCTGAAGAGGCCCTGGAGGTGGCGCGCAATGCCACGCCGGCGGATCTGCCGGACGAGCAGTTTGCCGATCCGAACGGGTTCCAGGCCGGTCAGCAAGTGGTGATTGCCGCGACTGACTATGGCGTTGATCCGGTAGCGGGGGAGCTGCTGTTCGCCGGTCGCGAGGAATTGATCCTGCGTCGTAAAGACGAGCGCGGCGGTTGGGTACATGTGCATTTTCCGCGGTTCGGGTTTCGCATCGGGGCCTGCTAAAAGCGAAAGATCGCAGCCTGCGGCAGCTCCTACAGGGGATCGATGTACACCCTGTAGGAGCTGCCGCAGGCTGCGATCTTTTGACCTTTAAATCATTTCAACGCCGCCAGAATCGCATCCGGGTCATACCCGCGAATCAACGTCCCGTTGACATCGATGATCGGAATCCCGCCGCCGCCCAGCGCCTGGTAAGCCTTGCGCGCTTCGTCATCCTTCTCGATATCGAATTCCTTGTAGGGAATGCCTTTCTGATCGAGAAAGCGCCGGGTCAGTTTGCAGTAGCCGCACCACTCGGTGGCGTAAAGCACGACGTTGGCCTCGGCCTGGGTCTGCTCGGGCACTACTTGCGACGGGTTGAACACCCGCTCGATCTTGCCCCAATGCTGATAGACCACGACCACCAGCAGGATCAGCAGGCATTTCTTCAATACGCTGCCGAGCATCAGTTGCGGCGCTTGAGCTGGTCGGTGAGCGACGTTGGCAGTCCCTTGATGATCAGCGTGCCGGCTTCTTCGTCGTACTCGATCTTCGAACCCAGCAGGTGCGCTTCGAAGCTGATGGACAGGCCTTCGGCGCGGCCGGTGAAACGGCGGAACTGGTTCAGGGTGCGTTTATCAGCCGGGATTTCTGGCGATAGGCCGTAGTCCTTGTTGCGGATATGGTCGTAGAAGGCTTTCGGACGGTCTTCGTCGATCAGTTCCGATAACTCTTCCAGGCCCATCGGTTCGCCGAGCTTGGCCTGGCTGCTGGCGTAATCCACCAGGGTCTTGGTTTTCTCGCGCGCGTCGTCTTCGGGCAGGTCTTCGCTTTCGACGAAGTCACTGAAGGCCTTGAGCAGGGTGCGGGTTTCACCGGGGCCGTCAACGCCTTCCTGGCAACCGATGAAGTCGCGGAAATACTCCGAAACCTTTTTGCCATTCTTGCCTTTGATGAACGAAATGTACTGCTTGGACTGCTTGTTGTTCTGCCACTCCGACACGTTGATTCGCGCCGCCAGGTGCAACTGGCCCAGGTCCAGGTGACGGGAGGGGGTCACGTCCAGTTGTTCGGTCACCGCGACGCCTTCACTGTGGTGCAGCAGGGCGATCGCCAGGTAATCGGTCATGCCTTGCTGATAGTGGGCGAACAGCACGTGGCCGCCGACCGAGAGGTTGGACTCTTCCATGAGTTTTTGCAGGTGTTCCACCGCCACGCGGCTGAAGGCGGTGAAGTCTTTGCCGCCATCGAAGTACTCCTTCAGCCAGCCGCTGAACGGATGCGCCCCGGATTCGGCATGGAAGAAACCCCAGGCCTTGCCTTGTTTGGCGTTATAACTTTCGTTGAGGTCGGCAAGCATGTTCTCGATGGCGCTGGACTCGGCCAGCTCGGAGTCCCGAGCGTGCAGAACTGCAGGTGTGCCGTCGGGTTTTTTGTCGATCAGGTGGACGATGCAATGACGGATCGGCATGGGCTTCTCGGCTGAAGGAAGACGGGAGGGCGTGCTCCCCGAAAAAGCGCCCAGTGTACCGCAACCACTGGTTTTGGCGCGGTGCGAACGGCAATTGCGGGGCGACCGGTGGTGCTTATGCGTTTTTTTGCCGATTTTGAGCAATAAAGCTGACCAATTGGGTAGCTAGAGGCGGATATTTCCCCGCCTCTGTGCTAGTTTTGCGCGGTCTTACGCGTAGTCACTGCGTTAAGCGTGCATTCAGCATTTGTCAGGTCGAACCAAACCCTGATTTCGGAATCTATAACCCCGATCCCGTGGTTATTTGGCCGAGGGTGCCGGATCCAAAAGATCGGGCTCGATGGCTGACACTGCACTCTGCAATCCATATGAATTTGATAGGGAAGGAACACTACATGGCTCTTACTAAAGACCAACTGATCGCCGACATCGCTGAAGCTATCGACGCGCCAAAAACCACCGCGCGTAACGCTCTGGACCAACTGGGCCAAATCGTTGCCGATCAGCTGGAAAACGGCGGCGAAATCACTCTGCCAGGTATCGGCAAACTGAAAGTGACTGAGCGTCCTGCCCGTACTGGCCGTAACCCTTCGACTGGCGCCGCCATCGAAATCGCTGCCAAGAAAGTGATCAAGCTGGTTGTGGCTAAAGGCCTGACCGACGCTGTTAACAAGTAAGACTTGTTAAAAAAGAACCGTGCGCCGGAGCGATCCGGGCACGGTTTTTTTGTGTCTGCGATTCTGAGGCGGATTATGGAGTAATGACAAAATCCGTTGGAGAGACTGCAAAGAAGATATTGTCCTCGCAGCTCACAGAGAGGCGAGCCTTTACTGTGTTCACAAGAGGAAGTTTTACCGCTGCACTCCCATTGTTTAACCGCTTGGTAACCAAAGGCTCCTTCAGAAAGTTATGACCACCGTCGATTGACAGATGTACGGCAACTCGAAGACAACTGATGGGTTGAACATCTGTCCCGGCCACGTCCCAGGCAATGTCATAGATTTCGCCTGCTTTCCAGTTCACGGAGCTGCTCGGTACTGTTACAGCAAACGCTGTACCTGTGTCCACAACCCCGACCTTGACGTTCGCTTTAGCAGTGGTTGGATGCACGGCCTGGTTATCCCGCACTGTCAGGTTGAAGTTTAAATCACGGGATTTTTTCGGATACAGGTCGCCAGGGGTGGGTAATTTTTCGTTCAATATTACCGGGAGAGAGGGGTAGGCTCGTTCATTCGATGACGATGGGAGTAGAGGTATAGAAAGATTTCCATATCCGGGATCATCTGTTATTTCGGTAGGTAGGGGCCCATTCATCGGGTCCCACGTGTACGTTAGTGCTGCGTTGGGGACGCTGTGCAGCACTGTTGCTGATAATCTGAACGGAGTGTTAGCGGGAATACGCATATGAGGCACGGGCAAAGAGTCGTGATCGATCCATGGGGCGTTGACTGGATTTAATGTTTTGGTGGCACATTGACCACCGAGGGACTGTAGCCAAGCGTGCATTTCATCAAGGGACAAGGCATGGAAGTATGCATATCTTGGACTGCCGTAGCCCATTATCTGATTCCCCTCGAAAACATGTTGAGCACCGAGTTTGTGCCCGAACTCGTGCACGGTGGTCTCAAAAAACTTCGGGGCGTTTACTGGATCGTGGTGTCCTGAATCTCCGTAAGCCGTATGCTTTTTGGGCGCGGGAGTGCCTCCCTCAACAACGCAGGTGTTGCCTATTCCCCCCGCACTGCCGCCTTCATGTGGCGTAAACATGAAGCCAACATCATAGCTATTTGCACCTATCAACCGGTCCATCAGCTTTCTGTTTGACTCGTGCCAGGTAAAACCATCGTTGATGGGGTCCAGCGCGGGGTCCGTCAAGATGAGTTTGTCATTTTCATCAGTCAGCGTGAAACTCACTCCCAAATCTCGTTCAAAAACCCGATTGACTCGATTGACCGTATTGACGACTGCGAACAGACCATCTTCGACAGTGCCACCAAAAGCTTGGGTGAATCCGCTGTTTGAAGTAATTGCCACTCGAAAGTTATAGAGAATATTTCCCCGGGGCACGCCATATGGCGGTGTGGCGGTGGATGGCTCGCGCTCTGAGTCGATTGCTGGTTTTTCCGGTGGTATATCAAATTGACTGAAGCTGAAGTAACGGGTTGCCTCTTCAGCCGTCGCCTGGGTATTGCCCTGTGCATTCCAGGCTCGCTGAATCAGCCACACGTCCTGACCGTTTGAAATGGAAGCGCGCAGCGACTTGCTTGACAGGTCAAGACTTACCAAGCGACCACTACTATCGCTCCCCTTGAAACTGAGTATGTTTGGGAAACGCTTGGCGAGAGCGGTGGGTATGACACCTGATTCAAGCAAGTTGAATTGGCTGAATCCGCCCTGAGGTAAGGGCAGGCTCACCTGACGCGACGATGATCCTTCCTGGCCGGATTTACCGGTAGCGGACAGATATTGATGAAGGCCTGGCAGGTCTAGATGGAGTTCTCGGTAGTGCGAGGGAATAGCTGATCCCTCGTTTGTCTGGGGTTGGGCAGGAACCGAATCGACCGGTTTGACTTCGTGCCAAAAACTTTCGCTCTCGCTAGCGGAAGCGGGCAGCATCGAAGCGCTGCTCAGGCAAAATGCATACAGGCATCTACGGATCGGTGTCGCGAGTGTTTGCAGGCGCATGTTGTGGACTCCAGAGCTTTCCTGATGGTCCATTACAATGCAGCTGAATTTTTCGGGGTGATACTGTCATAAATAACAGTCAGTCTCCTCTGGAGACCGGAAGTTGTTCTAAAATATGCTTTTACTTCTGAATAACAAACGCCCCGGTATTTCGGGGCGTTTGTAGCCTGTTGGCTTTCAGAAAAATGGCTTGCCAGCCTACATTCAACTAGTGCGAGCCCAACGCTGACGCCAGACTTGTTGTTCGGATTTTGTCTGAAAGGTCCAGGCCACAAAGCGACTCTGTTTCTGGCCCTGGGACATTTCCACCACCTGGCTTTCCAATGCGCCAGCCTTTTTCAGGGCCGTCTGGATTGCCGGCAGGTTCGAAGCTTTCGATACCAGGGTACTGAACCACAGCACCTGTTGCCCCACCTGCGCGCTCTCGCTGATCAGTTGGGTGACGAATCGCGCTTCACCGCCCTCACACCACAACTCCGCCGCCTGACCGCCAAAATTCAGCACTGGCAGTTTGCGTTTCGGATCGGCCTTGCCCAGCGCGCGCCATTTACGGCTGCTGCCTCGGGTGGCTTCCTCCAACGAGGCGTGGAAGGGTGGGTTGCACATCGTCAAGTCAAACCGCTCGGCGCTCTCCAGCAGACCCAGCAAAATATGCTTGCGGTTGCCCTGCTGGCGAATCTGGATGGCCTTGTTCAAACCGTTGGACTGGATGATGGCCCTGGCGGCGGCGATGGCGGTGGTGTCGATTTCCGAGCCGAGGAACTGCCAGCGGTAGTCGCTATGACCGATCAACGGATACACGCAGTTGGCGCCCATGCCCACGTCCAGCACCTTGACCGCGGCGCCCCGGGGAATCTCGCCATCATTGCCGCTGGCCAGCAGGTCGGCGAGGAAGTGCACGTAGTCCGCACGACCCGGAACGGGTGGACACAGATAGTCGGCCGGAATGTCCCAGTGGGCGATGCCGTAGAACGACTTGAGCAGCGCCCGGTTGAACACCCGCACCGCGTCCGGGCTGGCGAAGTCGATGCTTTCCTTGCCGTAGGGGTTGATGATCACGAACTTCGCCAGTTCCGGCGTGGTCTTGATCAGCGCCGGGAAGTCGTAACGACCCTGGTGGCGGTTGCGCGGATGCAAGCTGGCCTTTTCGCGCGGCTCCACGGCTTTGGCCGGGGTCGCGGATTCAGGCTTTTTACGCGCAGGTTTGGGTGTGCGGGGGGCGGTCATGGGTGTGATCGATTCGGGTATGGCTAAAAGTGGCGGCTATTGTCCCACATCCAACCGTAATCGGTGCGCCCCTGTAGGAGCTGCCGCAGGCTGCGATCTTTTGATCTTGTTTTTTAAAAGCAAGATCAAAAGATC
>NZ_APIO01000092.1:0-60241 GCF_000408945.1 Pseudomonas sp. G5(2012) | reverse complement strand
GGTAGGGGTTTTGTTTTTGTCCGCTGGAAAAATCTGTCTGTTCGGGTTTCTATGCAACGGCTCGGGGCGTGGCTATCATGCGGGCCTCATTGTGAGGCGAGACTTGCATGCTGACGTTGTTAAAGCTTCTTAAGGATGGCCGATTCCATTCGGGTCAGGCATTGGGCGCTGCCTTGGGCATCAGTCGCAGTGCTGTGTGGAAGCAGCTTCAGCATCTTGAGGCTGAGCTGGGGTTGTCCATTCACAAGGTTCGGGGGCGCGGCTATCAATTGGCTGCACCGTTGACGTTGCTTGATCCTGCGGAGATAGGGCGACTGTCGCCCACGTCTAATTGGCCGGTCCTGGTCTTCGACTCTATTGACTCCACCAATGCCGAAGCCCTGCGCGCCATCGAGCGGCACCAGGCTGCGCCTTTTCTGGTGCTTGCCGAGCGGCAAACTGCCGGGCGCGGGCGGCGAGGGCGCAAGTGGGTCAGTCCATTCGCTGAGAATGTCTATTACAGCCTGGTGTTGCGGGTTGAGGGCGGTATGCGCCAGCTGGAGGGCTTGAGCCTTGTAGTGGGGCTCGCCGTCATGCAGGCCTTGCGTGAGCTTGGGATTCCCGGGGTTGGGTTGAAATGGCCCAATGATGTCCTGGTAGGGCAGAAGAAAATTGCCGGAATACTGCTTGAGCTGGTCGGGGATCCTGCCGACGTCTGTCACGTGGTGCTGGGTGTCGGAATTAATGTAAACATGCAAATGACCGATGAAGTCGATCAACAATGGACGTCCATGCGCCTGGAGTCGGGCAAGGCGTTTGATCGCAATCGCCTGGTCGCGGCGCTGGGTGAAATGCTCCACAGATACCTGGCTCGCCACCAGGCCGATGGATTTTCGGCGATCCAGGCTGAGTGGGAGCAGCATCACCTATGGCAGGGGCGTGCGGTGTCGTTGATCGCGGGTGCAAACCAAATAGATGGCGAAGTGCTGGGTATCGATAGTCAGGGTGCGCTGCGCTTGAAGGTGGGTGGTGTGGAGAAAGTCTTCAGTGGCGGTGAGCTGAGCCTGAGGTTGCGTCATGATTCTTGAGCTCGACTGCGGAAATAGTTTCATCAAGTGGCGTGTGCTCAAGGCGGACGCCCGTCAGGTGGTAGGGGAGGGGGTAGTCGATTCCGACCTGGCATTGCTCGAGGGCGTGAAGGGGATTGAAGGCCTTGCGTTGAGGTTCTGTCGGCTGGTGAGTGTCAGGACTGCCGAAGAAACCGGCGAATTGATCGCCCGGCTGAAGGCTGCCTTCGAAATTTCGGTGGTCTGTGCCGCTCCAGCCGAGGAAATGGCCGGTGTTCGTAATGGCTATGAAGAATTTGAGCGGCTCGGTCTTGATCGTTGGTTGGCGCTGCTCGGAGGGTTTCATCTGGCTTCTGGCGCGTGCCTGGTGCTTGATTTCGGTACTGCGGTGACCGCGGACTTCGTTGCCGGGGATGGTGATCATCTCGGTGGGTTTATATGCCCTGGGATGCCGTTGATGCGAAACCAGCTGCGCACCCATACCCGCAAGATTCGTTACGGAGATCTTGCGGCTGAGCGCGCTTTGGAGCGTCTTGTTCCGGGACGCACGACGGTCGAAGCGGTTGAGCGCGGGTGCCTGTTGATGCTTCGCGGATTTGTGCTGACGCAACTGGAGATGGCGCGGAATTATTGGGGGGAGAACTTTACGGTGTTCCTCACCGGTGGTGATGCGTCGTTGGTGTCCGAGATAGTGCCTGAGGCCCGGGTGGTTCCCGATCTGGTGTTCGTCGGCTTGGCGATGGCATGCCCTTTGTCTTGAGGTCTTTATGCGTTGGTTGTTTCTGCTGCTGCTCGTTCTCAATGTGTTTTATTACATCTGGCATCAACAGGAGGCGCCTCTGCGTGCCAAGGACGTAACGCCTTTGAGTCTGTATCGCGGTTCCCAGCAGGACATTCGTCTCTTGAGCGAGGCGACGGATACGGCCAGGGATAAAGGGAAGGTGGCACAGGCAGAGGCTGAATGCCTTTATCTGGGTGGATTTGTAAGTCAGGACGTCGAGAAGGCGCTTGAGCGTAGGTTGACGGGCATGGGCGTGAAATATCAATCGCTACCTGCGAGTCCGACTGAACCCCCTGTGTACTGGGTTCGAGTGGCCCCTGAAAGCAAGCGTTGGCTGGATGACTTGCAGCTGATAAACCTTTCTAGAGAATTCAATGAGTTAAAACATAAAATAATGCCTTGTGGGGGGGTTGCACCCACCGAATAGTTTGCATAGAATGGCGCCCGCTCCACAGCGAAGACCTAAAGCGGTCAACGAAGTGAAGCGAGGTCAACGCAGATAAGCTCAGGATTTTAATGAGAAAAATGCTTGACAGAAGGCTGGCATGATGTAGAATGCCGGCTCGCTTAGGAGGGGTTCCCGAGCGGCCAAAGGGATCAGACTGTAAATCTGACGTCTACGACTTCGAAGGTTCGAATCCTTCCCCCTCCACCATTTTTAGCGAGAGCTGCAAGCCTCGCGGGTATAGTTTAGTGGTAGAACCTCAGCCTTCCAAGCTGATGATGCGGGTTCGATTCCCGCTACCCGCTCCAAGTTTGCAGGTTTTGCACAGTGTTACGCTCTTGTAGCTCAGTTGGTAGAGCACACCCTTGGTAAGGGTGAGGTCAGCGGTTCAAATCCGCTCAAGAGCTCCATACAAAAGGCAGATATGCAAATATCTGCCTTTGTTTTAGGCGGCTAAGGCTGCGCCCCGTTGTGGCTCTGAGGGTTCTTGCTCTTGTGGGTGAGGGTGTTTCGGTCGGGTCGACTAGCAAGTGGTTGTAAAGTCTTTTTCAGGTCTGCATAATGGTCGGCCTGATTTTGTTTTAGGTCAGTAGCTCAATTGGCAGAGCGACGGTCTCCAAAACCGTAGGTTGGGGGTTCGATTCCCTCCTGACCTGCCAGATTCACTCGGTGTGTCTGGCTTTCTTTTCACAGGATCTTCATAGATGACTCCTAAAGCTGAAGCTCAAGGCTCTCGTTTCGACCTCCTCAAGTGGCTTGTAGTAGTCGCTTTGGTGGTTGTTGGCGTTGTTGGCAATCAGTATTACTCTGCTTCGCCGATCCTGTACCGCGTACTCGCTTTGCTTGTTATTGCTGCCGTAGCTGCCTTTGTAGGCCTGCAGACAGTCAAGGGCAAGTCTTTCTTTGTACTGGTTAAGGAAGCGCGCACCGAGATTCGTAAAGTCGTATGGCCGACTCGCCAAGAAACCACGCAGACCACGTTGATCGTTGTGGCTGTTGTTCTGGTTATGGCGTTGCTGTTGTGGGGGCTCGATTCCCTGCTCGGCTGGCTTGTTTCCTTGATTGTCGGCTAAGGGTGTCCCGTGGCTAAGCGTTGGTACGTTGTGCATGCTTACTCCGGTTACGAGAAGCATGTAATGCGCTCGCTGATCGAGCGCGTAAAGCTGGCTGGCATGGAAGATGGCTTCGGCGAAATTCTGGTTCCCACTGAAGAAGTGGTCGAAATGCGTAATGGCCAGAAGCGCAAGAGCGAGCGTAAGTTCTTCCCTGGTTATGTGCTGGTCCAGATGGATATGAATGAGGGTACTTGGCACTTGGTCAAGGACACTCCTCGCGTGATGGGCTTTATCGGCGGTACCGCTGATAAGCCGGCACCGATTACTGATAAAGAGGCAGAAGCGATTCTGCGTCGCGTTGCTGATGGTAGCGATAAGCCGAAGCCGAAGACGTTGTTCGA
Source organism: Pseudomonas sp. G5(2012) (assembly GCF_000408945.1). Taxonomy (NCBI): domain Bacteria; kingdom Pseudomonadati; phylum Pseudomonadota; class Gammaproteobacteria; order Pseudomonadales; family Pseudomonadaceae; genus Pseudomonas; species Pseudomonas sp. G5(2012). Next base: position 56,513 of record NZ_APIO01000092.1, on the reverse strand, counting down.
GCCAGGTGAGTCGGTGCGCGTCAACGACGGTCCGTTTGCCGATTTCACCGGCACGGTCGAAGAGGTCAACTACGAAAAGAGCCGGATCCAGGTCGCGGTGCTCATTTTCGGACGCTCTACTCCGGTAGAGTTGGAGTTCAGTCAGGTCGAAAAGGTCTAACTGAACAAGCATCCCAACCCCGCAGCCTTAGGCTGTGGGGTTTTGTCGTCACTGGGATAAACGCGCAAGTAACCGGGGAGCCTTTCGAGGCGTTTGAACCCGTAATTGGAGTGCCTCATGGCCAAGAAGATTACCGCTTACATCAAGCTGCAAGTGAAGGCCGCTCAGGCTAACCCAAGCCCACCTGTTGGTCCTGCTCTGGGTCAGCACGGCGTGAACATCATGGAATTCTGCAAGGCTTTCAACGCCCGTACTCAGGGTCTTGAGCCAGGTCTGCCGACTCCAGTGATCATCACTGTCTACAGCGACCGTAGCTTCACGTTCGAAACCAAATCCACCCCTGCTTCGGTTCTGCTGAAGAAGGCGGCAGGTCTGACCAGCGGTTCCGCTCGTCCGAACACCGTTAAGGTTGGCACTGTAACCCGTGCTCAGCTGGAAGAAATCGCGAAAACCAAAAACGCGGATCTGACTGCAGCTGATATGGAAGCAGCCGTGCGTACTATCGCCGGTTCTGCTCGTAGCATGGGCCTTAACGTGGAGGGTGTGTAATGGCTAAGCTGACCAAGCGTCAAAAGGCTATCGCCGGCAAAATCGAAGCAGGCAAGGCCTACAACTTTGTAGACGCCGCTGCTCTGCTGGCTGAGCTGTCGACTGTCAAGTTCAGCGAGTCGTTCGACGTAGCTGTAAACCTGGGTGTTGACCCGCGTAAATCCGACCAGGTCGTTCGTAGCGCTACTGTGCTGCCACACGGCACTGGCAAGACCGTTCGCGTTGCTGTGTTCACCCAGGGTCCAGCTGCTGAAGCCGCTCTGGCTGCCGGCGCTGACCGTGTAGGCATGGACGACCTGGCTGCCGAAATGAAAGGCGGCGACCTGAACTATGACGTAGTGATCGCATCCCCGGATGCCATGCGCGTTGTAGGTCAACTGGGTCAGATCCTCGGTCCACGTGGCCTGATGCCTAACCCTAAAGTCGGCACCGTAACGCCAGACGTAGCTACCGCGGTTAAAAACGCCAAGGCTGGTCAGGTTCGTTATCGCACCGACAAAAACGGCATCATCCACACTTCCGTTGGCAAGATCGGCTTCGACGCCGTCAAGCTGAAGGAAAACGTTGAAGCCCTGATCGCTGACCTGAAGCGTATCAAGCCAGCTTCCTCGAAAGGTATCTACGTCAAGCGCGTTACCCTGAGCACCACTATGGGCCCAGGTCTGGTCATCGACCAAAGCTCGCTCGACGCGTAAGACAAAAATTGGCGCAAGCGATTGCGCCAATTGAAAAATTGGGGTCCCTGCCTGGCGGGGGCTATCCAAGACCGTAGGCGACGCAAGTCTTAAACCACAAGCCTACGCAGATGGTGCTCCCGGTTCCTTACCGAATCAGACACCAAAACGACATTCGGTTTCGATCGAATGAAACGGTAACAAGCAGGAGTTAAACCCGTGGCAATTAAACTCGAAGACAAGAAGGCCATCGTCGCTGAAGTCAACGAGGCTGCCAAAGTCGCTCTGTCCGCTGTCGTGGCTGATGCCCGTGGCGTAACAGTAGGCGCAATGACCGGACTCCGTAAAGAGGCTCGCGAAGCTGGCGTTTACGTACGTGTTGTACGTAACACCCTGCTCAAGCGCGCCGTTGCTGACACTGAATTCAGTGTTCTCAACGACGTGTTCAGCGGCCCTACCCTTATCGCGTTCTCCAAGGAACATCCAGGCGCTGCTGCCCGGATTTTCAAAGAGTTCGCCAAGGGTCAGAACAAGTTCGAGATCAAGGCAGCTGCGTTCGAGGGCAAGTTCCTCGCAGCTAACCAAATCGACGTACTGGCAACTCTGCCGACCCGTGACGAAGCAATTTCTCAGCTGATGAGCGTGATTCAAGGCGCTACCAGCAAATTGGCTCGTACCCTGGCGGCAATTCGCGACCAGAAAGAAGCTGCTGCAGCCTAAGGCTCGTCAACTTCTCGCGTTTTTTGTTTTTTTCGATGGTCGCGTAGGCCGTCCCCAATATCAGGAATTAGATTCATGTCTATCTCTCAGAACGATATCCTTGAAGCAGTTGGCAACATGTCCGTAATGGAAGTTGTTGAGCTGATCAAAGCTTTCGAAGAAAAATTCGGCGTTACTGCTGCTGCTGCATCGGCTGGCCCAGCTGTTGCTGCTGCCGTTGCTGAAGAGCAAACCGAATTCAACGTCATGCTGACCGAAGCTGGCGAGAAGAAAGTTAACGTGATCAAGGCAGTACGTGAACTGACCGGTCTGGGCTTGAAAGAAGCCAAGGCTGTAGTTGACGGCGCTCCTGCCATGGTTCTGGAAGCTGTTGCCAAAGACGCAGCTGACAAAGCCAAAGCAACTCTGGAAGAAGCAGGCGCTAAAGTCGAGCTGAAGTAAGCTCCGACCTTGCGTCTCCAGCCCGAGCGTTAAGCGACAGGCTGATGGCTGGTGGCTCTTGCCACCGGCCTTTTTCCGTTATTGGCAGCCGACTGGGTCGGTGCCGATAACGAGCTGTAACCACCCGATGCGGTGGCGCAAACCATGGGGTTTGCACGATTTTCTGGTCGCTCCCGTCGGGAGGGGCCAAACAAGCAGGTGACCAAGCTGGGGAACGCTGATGGCTTACTCATATACTGAGAAAAAACGTATCCGCAAGGACTTTAGCAAGTTGCCGGACGTCATGGATGTGCCTTACCTCCTGGCCATCCAGCTGGATTCGTATCGTGAATTCTTGCAAGCGGGAGCGACTAAAGATCAGTTCCGCGACGTGGGCCTGCATGCGGCCTTCAAATCCGTTTTCCCGATCATCAGCTACTCCGGCAATGCTGCGCTGGAGTACGTCGGTTATCGCTTGGGCGAACCGGCATTTGATGTCAAAGAATGCGTATTGCGCGGTGTAACTTACGCCGTACCTTTGCGGGTAAAAGTGCGCCTGATCATTTTCGACAAAGAATCGTCGAACAAAGCGATCAAGGACATCAAAGAGCAAGAAGTCTACATGGGTGAAATCCCCCTGATGACTGAGAACGGTACCTTCGTAATCAACGGTACCGAGCGTGTAATCGTTTCCCAGCTGCACCGTTCCCCTGGCGTGTTCTTCGACCACGACCGTGGCAAGACGCACAGCTCCGGTAAACTGCTGTACTCCGCGCGCATCATTCCTTACCGCGGTTCGTGGCTGGACTTCGAGTTCGACCCGAAAGACTGCGTATTCGTGCGTATCGACCGTCGTCGCAAGCTGCCGGCATCGGTACTGCTGCGCGCGCTCGGCTATACCACTGAAGAAGTGCTGGACGCGTTCTACACCACCAACGTATTCCACGTTAAGGGCGAGACCCTGAGCCTGGAGCTGGTGCCTCAGCGCCTGCGCGGTGAAATCGCTGTCCTCGATATCCAGGACGACAAAGGCAAGGTTATTGTCGAGCAGGGTCGTCGCATCACCGCTCGCCACATCAACCAGCTGGAAAAAGCCGGGATCAAAGAGCTGGATGTGCCGCTGGACTACGTCCTGGGTCGCACAACCGCCAAGGTCATCGTGCACCCGGCAACCGGCGAAATCCTGGCAGAGTGCAACACTGAGCTGAACACCGAGATCCTGGCGAAAATCGCCAAGGCCGGCGTTGTTCGCATCGAAACTCTGTACACCAACGATATCGACTGCGGTCCGTTCGTCTCCGACACACTGAAGATCGACTCCACCAGCAACCAACTGGAAGCGCTGGTCGAGATCTATCGCATGATGCGTCCTGGCGAGCCGCCAACCAAAGACGCTGCCGAGACCCTGTTCAACAACCTGTTCTTCAGCCCTGAGCGCTACGACCTGTCTGCGGTCGGCCGGATGAAGTTCAACCGTCGTATCGGTCGTACCGAGATCGAAGGTTCGGGCGTGCTGTGCAAGGAAGACATCGTCGCGGTACTGAAGACCCTGGTCGACATCCGTAACGGTAAAGGCATCGTCGATGACATCGACCACCTGGGTAACCGTCGTGTTCGCTGCGTTGGCGAAATGGCCGAGAACCAGTTCCGCGTTGGCCTGGTACGTGTTGAGCGTGCGGTCAAAGAGCGTCTGTCGATGGCTGAAAGCGAAGGCCTGATGCCGCAAGACCTGATCAACGCCAAGCCAGTGGCTGCGGCGGTGAAAGAGTTCTTCGGTTCCAGCCAGTTGTCCCAGTTCATGGACCAGAACAACCCGCTGTCCGAGATCACCCACAAGCGTCGTGTCTCTGCACTCGGCCCTGGTGGTCTGACTCGTGAGCGTGCCGGCTTTGAAGTTCGTGACGTACACCCGACGCACTACGGTCGTGTTTGCCCGATCGAAACGCCGGAAGGTCCGAACATCGGTCTGATCAACTCCCTGGCTGCCTATGCGCGCACCAACCAGTATGGCTTCCTCGAGAGCCCGTACCGCGTGGTGAAAGACGCCCTGGTCACCGACGAGATCGTGTTCCTGTCCGCCATCGAAGAAGCTGATCACGTGATCGCCCAGGCTTCGGCCACGATGAACGACAAGAAAGTCCTGATCGACGAGCTGGTAGCTGTTCGTCACTTGAACGAATTCACCGTCAAGGCGCCGGAAGACGTCACCTTGATGGACGTATCGCCGAAGCAGGTAGTTTCGGTTGCAGCGTCGCTGATTCCGTTCCTCGAGCACGACGACGCCAACCGTGCGTTGATGGGTTCGAACATGCAGCGTCAAGCTGTACCAACCCTGCGTGCTGACAAGCCGCTGGTAGGTACCGGCATGGAGCGTAACGTAGCCCGTGACTCCGGCGTTTGCGTCGTGGCTCGTCGTGGCGGCGTGATCGACTCCGTCGACGCCAGCCGTATCGTGGTTCGCGTTGCCGATGACGAAGTAGAAACCGGTGAAGCCGGTGTCGACATCTACAACCTGACCAAGTACACCCGCTCCAACCAGAACACCTGCATCAACCAGCGTCCGCTGGTGCGTAAAGGTGATCGGGTTCAGCGTAGCGACATCATGGCCGACGGTCCGTCCACCGACATGGGTGAACTGGCACTGGGTCAGAACATGCGCATCGCCTTCATGGCATGGAACGGCTTCAACTTCGAAGACTCCATCTGCCTGTCGGAACGCGTTGTTCAAGAAGACCGTTTCACCACGATCCACATCCAGGAACTGACCTGTGTGGCCCGTGACACCAAGCTTGGCCCAGAGGAAATCACTGCGGACATCCCGAACGTGGGTGAAGCTGCACTGAACAAGCTGGACGAAGCCGGTATCGTTTACGTAGGTGCTGAAGTTGGCGCAGGCGACATCCTGGTGGGTAAGGTCACTCCGAAAGGCGAGACCCAACTGACTCCGGAAGAAAAACTGCTGCGTGCGATCTTCGGTGAAAAAGCCAGCGACGTTAAAGACACCTCCCTGCGCGTACCTACCGGTACCAAAGGTACTGTCATTGACGTACAGGTCTTCACCCGCGACGGCGTTGAGCGTGATGCGCGTGCCCTGTCGATCGAGAAGTCCCAGCTGGACGAGATCCGCAAGGACCTCAACGAAGAGTTCCGTATCGTCGAAGGTGCTACTTTCGAACGTCTGCGCTCCGCTCTGGTCGGCCACAAAGCCGAAGGCGGCGCCGGTCTGAAGAAAGGCCAGGACATCACCGACGAAGTGCTCGACGGTCTTGAGCACGGCCAGTGGTTCAAACTGCGCATGGCTGAAGATGCTCTGAACGAGCAGCTCGAAAAGGCTCAGGCCTACATCGTTGATCGTCGCCGTCTGCTGGACGACAAGTTCGAAGACAAGAAGCGCAAACTGCAGCAGGGCGATGACCTGGCTCCAGGCGTGCTGAAAATCGTCAAGGTTTACCTGGCAATCCGTCGTCGCATCCAGCCGGGCGACAAGATGGCCGGTCGTCACGGTAACAAGGGTGTGGTCTCCGTGATCATGCCGGTTGAAGACATGCCGCACGATGCCAATGGCACCCCGGTCGACGTTGTCCTCAACCCGTTGGGCGTACCTTCGCGTATGAACGTTGGTCAGATCCTTGAAACCCACCTGGGCCTCGCGGCCAAAGGTCTGGGCGAGAAGATCAACCGCATGGTTGAAGAGCAGCGCAAAGTTGCCGAGCTGCGTAAGTTCCTGCACGAGATCTACAACGAGATCGGCGGTCGTCAGGAAAGCCTCGATGACTTCTCGGACCAGGAAATCCTGGACCTGGCTCAAAACCTGCGTGGCGGCGTTCCAATGGCCACTCCAGTGTTCGACGGCGCCAAGGAAAGCGAAATCAAGGCCATGCTGAAACTGGCAGACCTGCCAGAAAGCGGCCAGATGCAGCTGACCGACGGCCGTACCGGCAACAAGTTCGAGCGCCCGGTTACCGTTGGCTACATGTACATGCTGAAGCTGAACCACTTGGTAGACGACAAGATGCACGCGCGTTCTACCGGTTCGTACAGCCTGGTTACCCAGCAGCCGCTGGGTGGTAAGGCGCAGTTCGGTGGTCAGCGTTTCGGGGAGATGGAGGTCTGGGCACTGGAAGCATACGGTGCCGCTTACACTCTGCAAGAAATGCTCACAGTGAAGTCGGACGATGTGAACGGCCGTACCAAGATGTACAAGAACATCGTGGATGGCGATCACCGTATGGAGCCGGGCATGCCCGAGTCCTTCAACGTGTTGATCAAGGAAATTCGTTCCCTCGGCATCGATATCGATCTGGAAACCGAATAACACGTGACGCGAATCGAGAGCGGGGCAACACTGCCCGCTCTCTGCTCCGCCAGGAGGAAAGGCCTTGAAAGACCTACTGAATTTGCTGAAAAACCAGGGTCAAGTCGAAGAGTTCGACGCCATCCGTATCGGATTGGCGTCGCCTGAGATGATCCGTTCGTGGTCGTTCGGCGAAGTTAAAAAGCCGGAAACCATTAACTACCGTACGTTCAAACCTGAGCGTGACGGCCTGTTCTGCGCCAAGATCTTTGGCCCGGTAAAGGATTACGAGTGCCTGTGCGGTAAGTACAAGCGCTTGAAGCACCGCGGTGTGATCTGCGAGAAGTGCGGCGTTGAAGTCGCGCTGGCTAAAGTTCGTCGTGAGCGCATGGCGCACATCGAACTGGCCTCGCCAGTTGCCCACATCTGGTTCCTGAAATCGCTGCCGTCGCGTATCGGCTTGCTGATGGACATGACCCTGCGTGATATCGAACGCGTTCTCTACTTCGAGAGCTATGTCGTTATCGATCCAGGCATGACCACCCTTGAAAAAGGCCAGCTGCTGAACGACGAGCAGTACTTCGAAGCGCTGGAAGAGTTCGGTGACGATTTCGATGCCCGCATGGGTGCCGAAGCTGTCCGTGAGCTGCTGCACGCTATCGACCTGGAGCACGAGATTGGCCGTCTGCGTGAAGAAATTCCGCAAACCAACTCCGAAACCAAGATCAAGAAGCTGTCCAAGCGTCTGAAGTTGATGGAAGCCTTCCAGGGCTCCGGCAACCTTCCAGAATGGATGGTGCTGACCGTTCTGCCGGTTCTGCCGCCAGATCTGCGTCCACTGGTCCCGCTGGATGGCGGTCGCTTCGCGACTTCCGACCTCAACGATCTGTATCGTCGAGTGATCAACCGTAACAACCGCTTGAAGCGCCTGCTGGATCTGTCCGCTCCGGACATCATCGTGCGCAACGAAAAGCGTATGTTGCAGGAAGCCGTCGACGCACTGCTCGACAACGGTCGTCGTGGCCGCGCTATCACCGGTTCCAACAAGCGTCCTCTGAAATCCCTGGCTGACATGATCAAGGGTAAGCAAGGTCGTTTCCGTCAGAACTTGCTCGGTAAGCGTGTTGACTACTCCGGCCGTTCGGTAATTACCGTAGGTCCGACCCTGCGTCTGCACCAGTGCGGTCTGCCGAAGAAGATGGCTCTCGAGCTGTTCAAGCCGTTCATTTTCGGCAAGCTGGAAATGCGTGGTCTCGCTACCACCATCAAAGCAGCCAAGAAGATGGTCGAGCGCGAATTGCCAGAGGTTTGGGACGTTCTCGCTGAAGTGATTCGCGAACACCCGGTTCTTCTCAACCGTGCACCGACCCTTCACCGTCTGGGTATCCAGGCGTTTGAACCGGTACTGATCGAAGGTAAGGCTATCCAGCTGCACCCTCTGGTCTGCGCCGCGTACAACGCCGACTTCGACGGCGACCAAATGGCCGTGCACGTACCGCTGACACTGGAAGCCCAGTTGGAAGCGCGTGCGTTGATGATGTCGACCAACAACATTCTGTCGCCAGCCAACGGTGAGCCAATCATCGTTCCGTCGCAGGACGTTGTATTGGGCCTGTACTACATGACCCGTGAAGCGATCAACGCCAAAGGCGAAGGTCGTGTGTTCGCGGATCTGCAGGAAGTTGACCGTGTGTTCCGTGCCGGCGAAGCCGCACTGCACGCCAAGGTCAAAGTGCGGATCAACGAAACCGTCAACGACCGTGATGGCGGCAGCGTGACCAACACCCGTATCGTCGACACCACTGTCGGCCGTGCGCTGTTGTTCCAGGTTGTGCCAAAAGGTCTGTCGTACGACGTCGTCAACCTGCCGATGAAGAAAAAGGCGATCTCCAAGCTGATCAACCAGTGCTACCGCGTGGTTGGTCTGAAAGAGACCGTGATCTTCGCTGACCAGTTGATGTACACCGGTTTTGCCTATTCGACCATTTCCGGCGTTTCCATCGGTGTTAACGACTTCGTTATCCCGGATGAAAAAGCCCGCATCATCGGTGCAGCCACCGACGAAGTGAAAGAGATCGAAAGTCAGTACGCCTCCGGCCTGGTAACCCAGGGCGAGAAGTACAACAAAGTGATCGACCTTTGGTCCAAGGCGAACGACGAAGTTTCCAAGGCGATGATGGCCAACCTCTCGAAAGAGAAAGTCATCGACCGTCATGGCGTCGAAGTCGACCAAGAGTCTTTCAACTCGATGTACATGATGGCCGACTCGGGTGCGCGGGGTTCCGCAGCACAGATTCGTCAGCTGGCCGGTATGCGTGGCCTGATGGCCAAGCCGGACGGTTCCATCATTGAAACGCCGATTACCGCGAACTTCCGTGAAGGTTTGAGCGTACTCCAGTACTTCATCTCCACTCACGGTGCTCGTAAAGGTCTGGCGGATACCGCGTTGAAAACGGCGAACTCGGGTTACCTGACTCGTCGTCTGGTAGACGTGGCGCAAGACCTGGTTGTAACCGAGATCGATTGCGGCACCGAGCACGGCCTGCTGATGACTCCGCACATTGAAGGCGGTGACGTTGTAGAGCCGCTGGGTGAGCGCGTATTGGGTCGTGTTATCGCCCGTGACGTATTCAAGCCAGGTACCGAGGACGTCATCGTTCCTGCCGGCACCCTGGTTGACGAAAAGTGGGTCGAGTTCATCGAGCTCAACAGCATCGACGAAGTGATCGTTCGTTCGCCGATCAGCTGCGAAACCCGTTTCGGTATCTGCGCCAAGTGCTACGGTCGCGACCTGGCTCGTGGTCACCAGGTGAACATCGGTGAAGCGGTCGGCGTTATCGCTGCCCAGTCCATCGGTGAGCCGGGTACCCAGCTGACGATGCGTACGTTCCACATCGGTGGTGCGGCAAGCCGTACCTCCGCAGCCGACAGCGTTCAGGTGAAGAACGGCGGTACCGTCCGTCTGCACAACCTGAAACACGTTGAGCGAGTGGACGGTCACCTGGTTGCCGTGTCCCGTTCCGGTGAGCTGGCTATCGCTGATGACTTCGGTCGTGAGCGCGAGCGTTACAAGCTGCCGTACGGTGCGGTAATTTCGGTCAAGGAAGGTGACAAGGTCGACGCTGGTGCCATCGTGGCCAAGTGGGATCCGCACACTCACCCGATCGTTACCGAAATGAAAGGTACCGTGACCTACGTGGGCATGGAAGAAGGCATCACGATCAAGCGTCAGACTGACGAATTGACCGGTATGACCAACATTGAAGTCCTCGACGCCAAAGACCGTCCAGCTGCCGGTAAAGATATCCGTCCTGCTGTGAAGATGGTTGATGACAACGGCAAGGATCTGTTGCTGCCAGGCACTGACGTTATCGCTCAGTACTTCCTGCCAGCCAACGCCCTGGTCGGTGTGGCGGACGGCGCGAAGATCGCGATCGGTGATGTTATCGCTCGTATCCCGCAAGAAACTTCGAAGACCCGTGACATCACCGGTGGTCTGCCGCGTGTTGCCGACTTGTTCGAAGCTCGTCGTCCGAAAGAGGCCTCGATTCTGGCTGAAGTCAGCGGCACCATCGCGTTCGGTAAAGAAACCAAGGGCAAGCGCCGTCTGGTTATTACCCCGAACGACGGTAGCGATCCGTACGAAGAGCTGATTCCGAAGTGGCGTCACCTGAACGTGTTCGAAGGCGAACAGGTAAACCGCGGCGAAGTTATCTCCGACGGCCCAAGCGATCCGCACGACATCCTGCGTCTGCTGGGTGTGAGTGCGCTGGCCAAGTACATCGTCAACGAGATCCAGGACGTTTACCGTCTGCAAGGCGTGAAGATCAACGACAAGCACATCGAGACCATCCTGCGTCAGATGCTGCGTAAAGTTGAGATCGCTGAATCCGGCGATTCCAGTTTCATCAAGGGCGACCAGATGGAATTGACTCATGTTCTGGTAGAGAACGAACGTTTGAGCGGCGAAGACAAATTTGTCTCCAAGTTCACTCGCGTTCTGCTGGGTATCACCAAGGCGTCGTTGTCCACCGAATCGTTCATCTCGGCGGCTTCCTTCCAGGAAACCACCCGTGTACTGACCGAGGCGGCGGTTACCGGCAAGCGCGACTACCTGCGCGGCCTGAAAGAAAACGTGGTCGTGGGTCGTCTGATCCCGGCGGGTACCGGCCTGGCCTATCACAGCGAGCGTAAGCGCCGCCGTGATGCAGACAAGCCGTTGCGCGTAAGCGCCAGTGAAGTGGAAGCTGCACTGACCGAAGCGCTGAACTCGAGCGGTAACTGAGTTCTGCGGTAAATGAGCAGGGGCCCTGGTCACTCCGTTCATCGAATCGAGACAATTTGTCGAGGTTTGACGGGCGGGGAGGTCGGGGCCTTGCCTTGACTGGGGACAAGATCCTCTTTAGACTCTTGTACCCCTAAATTTGGCGGGAATTCGTTCCTGCCATTTTGCTTTTCTTGCAAGACAATAGCGTCGCAAGACAACAGTGGAGCTAGTAGATGGCAACTATCAACCAGCTGGTACGTCAGCCGCGTAAGCGTATCGTCGAGAAATCCGACGTGCCTGCGCTGCAGAACTGCCCGCAACGCCGTGGCGTGTGCACCCGTGTGTACACCACCACGCCGAAAAAACCTAACTCGGCACTGCGTAAAGTATGCCGTGTGCGCCTGACCAACGGTTTCGAGGTTTCCTCGTACATCGGCGGTGAAGGCCACAACCTGCAAGAGCACAGCGTGGTACTGATCCGCGGCGGTCGTGTAAAAGACTTGCCAGGTGTTCGTTACCACACCGTTCGCGGTTCGTTGGATACTTCCGGCGTTAAAGGTCGTAACCAGGGTCGTTCGAAGTACGGTACCAAGCGTCCGAAGTAATGGTCGCTTGCTGCAAAAAACTGATTTCTATTTTTCTGAGTCGATAAGAGTAAGGTCGGAGGCGTCCCGTAGTAATGGGCACCGATTCCGAGCGAACCTGAAGACCGTTTGAGGGCTTATCCATGCCAAGAAGACGCGTAGCAGCCAAGCGCGAAGTGCTTGACGATCCAAAATACGGAAGCCAAATCCTGGCCAAGTTCATGAACCACGTGATGGAAAGCGGCAAGAAAGCCGTTGCCGAGCGTATCGTTTATGGCGCGCTGGAAAAGGTTAAAGAACGCAAGAACAGCGACCCCCTGGAAATCTTCGAGAAAGCTCTCGACGCCATCGCTCCGCTGGTCGAAGTAAAGTCGCGCCGTGTAGGCGGTGCTACTTACCAGGTTCCGGTTGAAGTTCGTCCGTCCCGTCGTAACGCTCTGGCAATGCGCTGGTTGGTAGACTTCGCCCGTAAGCGCGGCGAGAAGTCTATGGCTCTGCGTTTGGCTGGCGAACTGTTGGACGCTGCCGAAGGTAAAGGTGCTGCAGTTAAGAAGCGTGAAGACGTGCACCGTATGGCTGAAGCTAACAAAGCTTTCTCGCACTACCGCTTCTAATTTTAGCGTCACTAATTTTGCGAGGGCTTTATGGCTCGTACAACACCGATTAATCGCTACCGTAACATTGGTATCGTTGCTCACGTGGATGCTGGTAAAACCACCACCACCGAGCGCGTCCTTTTTTACACTGGCAAAAGTCACAAAATGGGCGAGGTGCATGACGGCGCCGCGACCACCGACTGGATGGTTCAGGAGCAGGAGCGTGGTATTACCATTACTTCTGCTGCTATTACCGCCTTCTGGCAGGGTTCTGCTAAGCAGCACAAAGACCAATACCGCTTCAACGTCATTGACACCCCGGGTCACGTAGACTTCACCATTGAAGTTGAGCGTTCCCTGCGTGTACTCGACGGCGCGGTCGTTGTGTTCTGCGGCACTTCCGGCGTTGAACCTCAGTCCGAAACCGTATGGCGTCAAGCCAACAAGTACGGTGTTCCACGTATCGTTTACGTGAACAAGATGGACCGTGCCGGCGCTAACTTCCTGCGCGTGATCGCTCAGATCAAGCAGCGTCTGGGTCACACCCCGGTGCCAATCCAGTTGGCTATCGGTTCCGAAGACAACTTCCAGGGTCAGATTGATCTGATGACCATGGAAGCGGTTTACTGGAACGATGCTGACAAGGGCATGACTCCACGTCGCGAAGCCATCCCTGCTGAACTGCAGGAACTGGCTGAAGAGTGGCGCAGCAACATGGTTGAGGCTGCGGCCGAAGCCAGTGAAGAGCTGATGAACAAGTACCTCGAGGGCGAAGAGCTCACCATCGAGGAAATCAAGGCTGCTCTGCGTCAGCGTACTATCGCTGGCGAAATCGTCCTGGCTGTTTGCGGTTCTTCCTTCAAGAACAAGGGTGTTCCCCTGGTTCTCGACGCCGTTATCGACTACCTGCCGGCTCCAACCGACATTCCTGCCATCAAGGGTACTGACCCGGATGACGAGGAAAAGCAGATGGAGCGTCATGCAGACGACAACGAGCCGTTCTCGGCTCTGGCGTTCAAGATCGCTACCGACCCATTCGTGGGTACCTTGACCTTCGTCCGCGTTTACTCGGGCGTGTTGGCCTCCGGCGACGGCGTGATCAACTCGGTTAAAGGCAAGAAAGAGCGCGTGGGTCGTATGGTGCAAATGCACGCAAACGCCCGTGAAGAGATCAAGGAAGTACGCGCTGGTGACATCGCGGCCCTGATCGGCATGAAGGACGTCACCACTGGTGAAACCTTGTGCAACGCTGACAAGCCAATCATCCTGGTTCGCATGGACTTCCCGGAGCCGGTTATTTCGGTTGCCGTAGAGCCTAAGACCAAGGATGACCAGGAAAAAATGGGTATCGCTCTGGGCAAACTTGCTCAGGAAGACCCGTCTTTCCGCGTCAAAACTGATGAAGAGACTGGTCAGACGATCATCTCTGGCATGGGCGAGTTGCACCTGGACATCCTGGTTGACCGGATGCGCCGTGAGTTCAACGTCGAAGCCAACATCGGTAAGCCTCAAGTTTCGTACCGTGAGCGCATCACGAAGAGCTGCGAAATCGAAGGCAAGTTCGTTCGTCAGTCCGGCGGTCGTGGCCAGTTCGGTCATTGCTGGATTCGTTTTGCACCTGCTGACGAAGGTCAGGAAGGTCTGCAATTCCTGAACGAAGTAGTGGGTGGTGTGGTTCCTAAGGAATACATCCCGGCTATCCAGAAGGGTATCGAAGAGCAGATGAAGAACGGTGTTGTTGCCGGCTATCCGCTGATCGGCCTGAAGGCTACCGTGTTTGATGGTTCTTACCACGACGTCGACTCGAACGAGATGGCGTTTAAGGTGGCTGCTTCCATGGCGACCAAGCAACTGGCCCAGAAGGGCGGTGGTGAGTTGCTCGAGCCGATCATGGCGGTAGAGGTTGTTACGCCTGAAGACTATATGGGTGACGTGATGGGCGACCTGAACCGTCGTCGCGGCATGATTCTGGGTATGGAAGATACGGTTTCCGGTAAGGTTATCCGTGCTGAAGTTCCGTTGGGCGAGATGTTCGGTTATGCGACCGACGTTCGTTCGATGTCCCAGGGTCGCGCAAGCTACTCTATGGAATTCAAAAAATACAATACGGCTCCGTCGCACATCGTCGAAACCGTTACCAAAAAACAAGGCTGATTCAGTCCTTTAGGCAAGGAGTTAATTGTCGTGGCTAAAGAAAAATTTGATCGTTCCCTACCGCACGTAAACGTTGGCACCATCGGCCACGTTGACCACGGTAAAACCACTCTGACCGCTGCTCTGACTCGCGTCTGCTCCGAAGTTTTCGGTTCGGCCGTAGTTGAATTCGACAAGATCGACAGCGCACCAGAAGAAAAAGCTCGCGGTATCACCATCAACACCGCGCACGTCGAGTACAACTCGAACATTCGTCACTACGCTCACGTTGACTGCCCAGGTCACGCTGACTACGTGAAGAACATGATCACCGGTGCTGCCCAGATGGACGGCGCGATCCTGGTTTGCTCGGCCGCCGATGGTCCGATGCCACAAACTCGTGAGCACATCCTGCTGTCCCGTCAGGTAGGCGTTCCGTACATCGTGGTCTTCCTGAACAAGGCTGACCTGGTAGACGACGCTGAGCTGCTGGAACTGGTTGAGATGGAAGTTCGCGACCTGCTGTCCACCTATGACTTCCCAGGCGACGACACTCCGATCATCATCGGTTCTGCTCGTATGGCGCTGGAAGGCAAAGACGACAACGAAATGGGCACCACTGCCGTTCGTAAGCTGGTCGAAACTCTGGACACCTACATCCCAGAGCCAGAGCGTGCTATCGACAAGCCGTTCCTGATGCCAATCGAAGACGTATTCTCGATCTCGGGTCGTGGTACTGTTGTGACTGGTCGTATCGAGCGCGGTATCGTTCGCGTTCAAGATGCACTGGAAATCGTTGGTCTGCGTGACACCACCACCACCACCTGCACCGGTGTTGAGATGTTCCGCAAGCTGCTCGACGAAGGTCGTGCTGGCGAGAACTGCGGCGTTCTGCTGCGTGGTACCAAGCGTGACGACGTTGAGCGTGGCCAGGTTCTGGTTAAGCCAGGTTCGGTTAAGCCGCACACCAAGTTCACCGCAGAAGTTTACGTTCTGAGCAAGGAAGAAGGCGGCCGTCACACTCCGTTCTTCAAAGGCTACCGTCCACAGTTCTACTTCCGTACTACTGACGTGACCGGTAACTGCGAGCTGCCAGAAGGCGTTGAAATGGTAATGCCAGGTGACAACATTCAGATGACTGTTACCCTGATCAAAACCATCGCAATGGAAGACGGTCTGCGCTTCGCTATCCGTGAAGGCGGCCGTACCGTTGGTGCTGGCGTTGTAGCTAAAATCATCGAGTAAGCATCTCTTTTGAGATAGCTTCGATGCTTTGAAAGGCCCCCGCTCAGCGGGGGCTTTTTTATTGGGTTGACACCTATATGGGGCGTCTATAGAATTGCGCCTCCTTTTAACGGGCGTATTGCGCTCGGTGGGAATAGCAGCCGGAGTCTGAAATCCAATGCAAAATCAGCAAATCCGTATCAGGTTGAAGGCTTTTGACCATCGCCTGATCGACCAATCCACCCAGGAAATCGTGGAAACCGCGAAACGTACTGGTGCTCAAGTGCGTGGTCCAATTCCACTGCCTACCCGTAAAGAGCGGTTCACCGTTCTGGTCTCCCCGCACGTCAACAAAGACGCGCGTGACCAGTACGAGATCCGTACTCATAAGCGCGTTCTGGACATCGTCCAGCCAACGGATAAAACCGTTGATGCACTTATGAAGCTTGATCTTGCGGCCGGTGTGGAAGTGCAGATCAGCCTCGGCTAAGACTCGGTCTTAGTCGTGTAACGCTCTGAAATGGGCGGCCATAGCGGGTGAAAGCCCCGTACACTCATGAGGTTTACAACATGACTATTGGTGTAGTCGGTCGTAAATGCGGTATGACCCGTATTTTCACCGAAGAAGGTGTCTCCATTCCGGTCACGGTCATTGAGATCGAGCCGAATCGCGTCACCCAGTTCAAAACTGAAGAGACCGATGGCTATCGTGCAGTGCAAGTCACTGTCGGCGAGCGTCGTGCTTCGCGTGTAACAGCAGCTCAGGCTGGCCACTTCGCTAAAGCGAACGTTGCCGCTGGTCGTACCGTAATGGAATTCCGCCTTGAAGAAGGCGAGTACCAGGCCGGCGATCTGATCAACGCTGAAATCTTCGCCGCTGGTCAACTGGTTGATGTAACCGGTCAGTCCAAGGGTAAAGGCTTCCAGGGTACGATCAAGCGTTGGAATTTCCGCGGGCAAGATAACACCCACGGTAACTCCGTATCCCACCGCGTTCCAGGCTCTATCGGCCAGTGCCAGACTCCTGGTCGTGTATTCAAGGGCAAAAAAATGTCCGGTCATATGGGCGCTGAGCGCGTGACCGTGCAGTCCCTCGAAGTAGTGCGCGTGGACGCTGAACGCAATCTGTTGTTGGTCAAGGGCGCTGTTCCTGGCGCTACTGGCGGCAACTTGGTTGTACGTCCAGCAGCCAAGGCTCGCGGTTAAGGGGAAGCTGACATGCAATTAAATGTAAATGACGCTCAAGCGATCGAAGTTTCCGAACTGACATTTGGCGGCGAATTCAACGAGACGCTGGTTCACCAAGCAGTCGTGGCCTACATGGCTGGCGGCCGTCAGGGTAGCAAGCAGCAGAAGACCCGTTCCGACGTTCGTGGTGGCGGTAAGCGCCCATGGCGTCAGAAAGGTACTGGCCGTGCTCGTGCCGGTACTATCCGTAGCCCAATCTGGCGTGGCGGCGGTACCACTTTCGCAGCTCGTCCTCAGGATCACTCGCAGAAGCTGAACAAGAAGATGTATCGCGCAGCAATGCGTTCCATCCTTGCTGAGCTGGTGCGTACTGATCGTCTGGTCGTGGTTCAGGATTTCGCCGTTGAAACGCCGAAAACCAAAGACCTGCTGGGCAAGCTGAACAACATGAGCCTGACCGACGTTCTGATCGTGTCGGACGCTGTTGATCAGAACCTGTACCTGGCTGCTCGTAACCTGCCACACGTAGATGTACGTGACGTGCAAGGTTCCGATCCAGTTAGTCTGATCGCATACGACAAGGTGTTGATCACCGTGTCGGCCGTGAAGAAATTCGAGGAGCTGCTGGGATGAACCAGGAACGCGTATTTAAAGTTCTGCTTGGCCCGCACGTTTCCGAGAAGGCTACGGTTCTGGCAGACAAGAAAGGCCAGTTCGTTTTCAAGGTTGCTACTGATGCAACCAAGCTGGAAATCAAGAAGGCCGTCGAAAGCCTGTTCAGCGTGAAAGTAGAGCGTGTTACTACCCTGAATGTTCTGGGTAAGAGCAAGCGCACTGCTCGCGGTCTGGGCAAGCGTAATGACTGGAAGAAGGCAGTTATCTCCCTTCAGCCAGGCCAAGATCTCGATTTCAGCAGCAGTGCTGAGTAAGGAAGGGGTGCATCATGGCAATCGTTAAATGCAAACCGACTTCCCCTGGCCGCCGTTTTGTGGTCAAGGTGGTCAACCAGGAGCTGCATAAAGGCGCTCCTCACGCACCGCTGCTCGAGAAGAAGTCGAAGTCTGGTGGTCGTAACAACAATGGCCGTATTACCACTCGTCACATCGGTGGTGGTCATAAGCAGCATTATCGTCTGGTCGATTTCCGTCGCAACGACAAAGATGGCATCGCTGCCACTGTCGAGCGTATCGAATACGATCCAAACCGTACTGCTCACATCGCTCTGCTGCTGTACGCAGATGGCGAGCGTCGCTACATCATCGCCCCTAAAGGCGTGAGCGCTGGCGACCAGCTGATCGCAGGTGCCCTGGCACCGATCAAGCCGGGCAACGCTCTGCAACTGCGTAACATTCCAGTTGGTAGCACCGTACACGGCATCGAATTGAAGCCAGGTAAAGGCGCTCAGATCGCTCGTTCCGCTGGTGCTTCGGCTCAGCTGATCGCTCGTGAAGGCGTGTACGTTACCCTGCGTCTGCGTTCCGGTGAAATGCGTAAAGTCCTGGCTGAATGCCGTGCGACCCTGGGCGAAGTCTCGAACTCCGAGCACAGCCTGCGTTCGCTGGGTAAAGCTGGTGCCAAACGCTGGCGTGGCGTTCGCCCAACCGTTCGTGGTGTTGCCATGAACCCGGTTGACCACCCACATGGTGGTGGTGAAGGTCGTACCTCTGGTGGTCGTCATCCGGTATCGCCATGGGGCTTCCCGACTAAGGGCGCGAAGACTCGTGGTAATAAGCGTACCGACAAAATGATCGTCCGTCGTCGCAAGTAAATAGAGGGATACGACAGTGCCACGTTCTCTGAAAAAAGGTCCTTTTATCGATCTTCACCTACTGAAGAAGATCGAAGTGGCGGCGGAAAAGAACGATCGCAAACCGGTGAAAACCTGGTCGCGTCGTTCGATGATCCTGCCACAAATGGTCGGTCTGACCATCGCAGTACACAACGGTCGTCAGCACGTCCCAGTTCTCGTGAACGAAGACATGGTCGGCCACAAACTGGGCGAGTTCGCCGGTACCCGCACTTATCGCGGGCACGTGGCAGACAAGAAAGCCAAGCGTTAAGGGGTTAGGAAATGGAAGTAGCCGCTAAGTTGTCGGGCGCTCGAATCTCCGCCCAGAAAGCCCGCTTGGTCGCCGACCAGATCCGCGGGAAGAAGGTGGGCGAAGCGCTCAACCTGTTGGCTTTCAGCAGTAAGAAAGCCGCCGAGATCATGAAGAAAGTGCTGGAGTCGGCCGTAGCCAACGCCGAGCATAACGAAGGCGCAGACGTTGATGACCTGAAGGTCAGCACCGTTTTCGTCAACGAAGGGCGTTCGCTGAAGCGCATCATGCCACGTGCCAAAGGCCGTGCTGATCGCATCGTCAAGCGGTCTTGCCATATCACTGTCAAGGTTGCTGACAAGTAACGGAGTCGAAGAGATGGGTCAGAAAGTACATCCCATTGGCATTCGCCTGGGAATCGTCAAGGAGCACACCTCCGTCTGGTACGCAGACGGTCGGACTTATGCGGACTATTTGCTCGCAGATCTGAAGGTGCGTGAGTATCTCCAAGACAAACTAAAAAGCGCGTCCGTAAGCCGTATCGATATCCATCGTCCGGCTCAAACTGCACGCATCACCATCCACACCGCTCGTCCAGGTATCGTTATCGGGAAGAAAGGTGAAGATGTTGAGAAACTGCGTCAGGACCTGACCAAGCAAATGGGTGTGCCTGTGCACATCAATATCGAAGAGATCCGCAAGCCGGAGCTCGACGGTATGCTGGTTGCGCAGAGCGTAGCTCAGCAGCTGGAGCGTCGCGTAATGTTCCGTCGCGCTATGAAGCGCGCTGTACAGAACGCCATGCGCATTGGTGCCAAAGGCATCAAAATCCAAGTGAGCGGTCGTCTCGGCGGTGCTGAAATCGCACGTACTGAATGGTATCGCGAAGGTCGTGTGCCATTGCACACCCTGCGTGCCGACATCGACTATGCCAACTACGAAGCTCACACCACCTACGGTGTGATCGGTGTAAAGGTTTGGATCTTCAAAGGCGAAGTAATTGGTGGTCGCCAAGAAGAACTGAAACCACAAGCACCAGCGCCTCGTAAAAAAGCTGCTAAGTAAGGGGTACGCCAAATGTTGCAACCAAAGCGTACGAAGTTCCGCAAGCAAATGACTGGTCACAACCGTGGCCTGGCATTGCGCGGTAGCAAAGTCAGCTTCGGCGAGTTCGCGCTGAAGTCTGTAGCTCGTGGTCGTCTCACCGCTCGTCAGATCGAGTCAGCGCGTCGTGCTCTGACCCGTCACGTAAAACGTGGTGGCAAGATCTGGATCCGTGTATTCCCGGACAAGCCGATCTCCAAAAAACCTCTCGAGGTTCGGATGGGTAAAGGTAAGGGTAACGTGGAATACTGGGTTGCCCAGATTCAGCCAGGCAAAGTCCTGTATGAAATCGAGGGTGTTTCTGAAGAGCTGGCGCGTGAGGCTTTCGCCCTGGCTGCTGCAAAGCTGCCGCTCGCCACCTCCTTTGTTAAACGGACGGTGATGTGATGAAAGCGAATGAACTTCGTGAAAAATCCGCACAGCAGCTGAACGAGCAACTGCTCGGCTTGCTGCGCGACCAGTTCAATCTGCGTATGCAGAAAGCAACTGGCCAGTTGGGGCAGTCTCATCTGCTCTCGCAAGTTAAGCGTGACATCGCTCGCGTGAAGACTGTGCTCAACCAGCAGGCAGGTAAGTAATCATGGCTGAAGCCGAAAAAACTGTCCGTACGCTGACTGGCCGTGTTGTCAGCGACAAGATGGACAAAACCATCACCGTTCTGATCGAGCGTCGCGTTAAGCACCCGATCTACGGTAAATACGTTAAGCGTTCGACTAAGCTGCACGCGCACGACGAAACCAATCAGTGCCACATCGGCGACAAAGTCACTATTCGTGAAACTCGTCCTTTGGCCAAGACCAAGTCTTGGGCGCTGGTTGATGTTCTCGAACGCGCTGTGGAAGTCTAAGGACTAGGGGTCGGAGAAATTATATGATTCAGACTCAATCCATGCTCGATGTGGCCGATAACAGCGGCGCTCGCCGTGTTATGTGCATCAAGGTGCTGGGTGGCTCCCATCGTCGTTACGCTGGTATCGGTGACATCATCAAAGTTACCGTGAAGGAAGCAATTCCTCGCGGTAAAGTGAAAAAAGGCCAAGTGATGACTGCTGTTGTAGTCCGCACTCGTCACGGCGTACGTCGTGCTGATGGCTCCATTATCCGCTTTGATGGCAACGCTGCTGTTCTTCTGAACAACAAGCAAGAGCCGATCGGCACCCGTATCTTTGGGCCAGTGACCCGTGAACTTCGTACTGAGAAGTTCATGAAGATCGTCTCGCTCGCCCCAGAAGTGCTGTAAGGAGATCCGACATGCAAAAGATTCGTCGTGACGACGAGATCATCGTGATCGCCGGCAAAGACAAAGGTAAGCGCGGTAAGGTGCTGAAGGTTCTTGCTGACAACCGTCTGGTTGTTGGTGGTCTGAACCTGGTCAAGCGTCATACCAAGCCTAACCCGATGTCGGGCGTACAAGGCGGTATCGTCGAGAAAGAAGCGCCACTGCACGCTTCTAACGTCGCCATCTTCAACGGCGAAACCAACAAGGCTGACCGCGTTGGTTTCAAAGTAGAAGACGGTAAGAAAATTCGTGTCTTCAAGTCGACCCAAAAAGCGGTTGATGCTTGAACACTGCTAGGTAGAAGACCATGGCACGACTAAAAGAGATTTACCGGAAGGAAATCGCTCCGAAACTTAAGGAAGAACTTAAGCTTTCGAACGTGATGGAAGTTCCGCGCGTTACCAAAATCACCCTGAACATGGGTCTGGGCGAAGCGATCGGCGACAAAAAAGTCATCGAGCACGCTGTAGCTGACCTGGAAAAGATCACCGGCCAGAAAGTCGTTGTGACCTACGCTCGCAAATCCATCGCTGGCTTTAAAGTCCGTGAAGGTTGGCCGATCGGCGTCAAAGTGACCCTGCGCCGTGAGCGTATGTACGAGTTCCTGGATCGTCTGCTGTCGATCTCCCTGCCTCGGGTTCGCGACTTCCGCGGCCTGAATGCCAAGTCCTTCGATGGTCGTGGCAACTACAGCATGGGCGTGAAAGAGCAGATCATCTTCCCGGAAATCGACTACGACAAGATCGATGCTCTCCGCGGTCTGGACATCACCCTGACCACCACTGCCAAGAACGATGATGAAGGCCGCGCTCTGCTGCGTGCGTTCAAATTCCCGTTCCGCAACTGATTGGAGTAGGACCATGGCCAAGATGAGCATGAAAAACCGCGAGCTGAAGCGTCAGCTCACGGTTGCCAAGTACGCCAAGAAGCGTGCAGCACTGAAAGCTATCATCGTTGATCTGAACGCAAGTCCAGAAGCGCGTTGGGAAGCTACAGTTGCCCTGCAGAAGCAGCCACGTGACGCAAGCGCCTCGCGCATGCGTAACCGCTGCCGCCTGACCGGTCGTCCACACGGCGTTTACCGCAAGTTCGGCCTCGGCCGTAACAAACTGCGTGAAGCGGCAATGCGTGGTGACGTACCAGGTCTGGTTAAAGCCAGCTGGTAAGTACTGTCAAAGTCTCGGTGCAAGGGTTCGCAAGAACCTGACCACCGGTGGCCTTGAATCTGGATCAAGCCCCTTTTGGGGCTTGATTCATTTCTGGGGTGTGTCTAGAATACCCGGCTCGCCTGAGCCCGTGTTTTTTATACCCGGAGATTCTCGGCGACACGTAGTAGCCGTAAGGCTAATTTTTCTGTATTAGGAGCGTCTAGCCCATGAGTATGCAGGACCCGTTAGCGGACATGCTAACTCGAATCCGTAATGCCCAGATGGCTGAAAAGTCCGTCGTAAGCATGCCATCTTCCACGTTGAAGGTAGCTGTTGCCAAAGTCCTGAAGGACGAAGGTTACATCGCGGGTTATCAGATCAGCAGCGAAACAAAACCACTGCTGTCTATCGAGCTGAAATACTTCGAAGGCCGTCCGGTTATCGAAGAAGTGAAGCGCGTTAGCCGTCCAGGCCTGCGTCAGTACAAGTCCGTCGATGATCTGCCAAAAGTTCGTGGCGGTCTCGGTGTGTCTATCGTCTCCACCAACAAGGGTGTGATGACTGATCGTGCTGCGCGCGCTGCCGGTGTCGGCGGCGAAGTTCTTTGCACTGTGTTCTAAGGGGGGATAAGCATGTCTCGCGTCGCTAAGAACCCCGTTAAGCTGCCAGCCGGCGTCGAAGTAAAATTCGCAGGCCAACAGCTTTCGGTGAAGGGTGCCAAGGGCACTCTCGAACTGAACATCCATTCGTCCGTTGAGATCGTTGAAGAAGCTGGTGAGCTGCGTTTCGCTGCTCGCAATGGCGATCAACAAACTCGCGCAATGGCTGGTACCACTCGTGCGTTGGTAAACAACATGGTCCAAGGCGTAAGCCAAGGCTTCGAGCGCAAGCTCCAGCTGGTCGGTGTTGGTTACAAAGCGCAAGCAAAAGGCACAGTGCTGAACCTGGCTCTTGGCTTCTCGCACCCAGTGGATTATGAACTGCCGGAAGGCATCACCGCTGAGACTCCTAGCCAGACCGATATCCTGATCAAGGGCATCGATAAGCAGCTGGTAGGTCAAGTGGCCGCCGAGATCCGCGACTTCCGTCCACCAGAGCCGTACAAAGGCAAAGGTGTGCGCTACGCGGACGAAGTCGTCCGTCGTAAAGAAGCCAAGAAGAAGTAGGGCATAGCAAATGACCGACAAAAAAGTTACTCGACTGCGTCGCGCTCGCAAAGCACGCCTGAAAATGCACGAACTCGAAGTCGTGCGTCTCTGCGTGTTCCGCTCGTCGCAGCACATCTACGCCCAGGTCATTTCGGCCGACGGCAACAAAGTCCTGGCAAGCGCCTCGACTTTGGATAAAGAACTGCGTGATGGCGCCACTGGCAACATCGACGCGGCCACTAAGGTTGGCCAGCTGGTCGCTACGCGTGCTAAGGCCGCTGGCGTCTCGCAGGTGGCTTTCGACCGCTCTGGCTTCAAGTACCACGGCCGCGTTAAAGCGCTGGCTGATGCTGCTCGTGAAGCTGGGCTGGAGTTCTAAGTTATGTCAAATAACGACCAAAAGCGCGACGAAGGCTACATCGAGAAGCTGGTTCAAGTTAACCGCGTAGCCAAAACCGTTAAAGGCGGCCGTATCTTCACTTTCACCGCGTTGACCGTGGTAGGTGATGGTAAAGGGCGTGTTGGCTTCGGCCGTGGCAAGTCGCGTGAAGTGCCTGCTGCGATCCAGAAGGCAATGGAAGCTGCTCGCCGCAACATGATCCAGGTTGATCTGAACGGCACCACCCTGCAGTACGCAATGAAGTCCGCCCACGGCGCTTCGAAGGTGTACATGCAGCCTGCTTCTGAAGGTACCGGTATCATCGCTGGCGGCGCAATGCGTGCCGTTCTCGAAGTTGCTGGCGTTCAGAACGTTCTGGCCAAGTGCTATGGCTCGACTAACCCGGTCAACGTGGTTCACGCCACTTTCAAGGGTTTGAAAGCAATGCAGTCTCCTGAATCCATTGCCGCCAAGCGTGGCAAAAGCGTCAAGGAGATCTTCTGATCATGGCTACCGTTAAAGTTACGCTGATCAAAAGCATGACCGGCCGCATCCCTAACCACAAATTGTGCGTTAAGGGTCTGGGTCTGCGTCGCATCGGTCACACTGTAGAAGTCCAGGATACTCCCGAGAATCGCGGGATGATCAACAAGGCTTACTACATGCTGCGTGTCGAGGGTTAATCGATGAAACTCAATGATCTGAGTCCAGCGCCGGGTTCCCGTCGCGAAAAGCATCGTCCGGGCCGTGGTATCGGTAGTGGTTTGGGTAAGACTGGTGGCCGTGGTCACAAAGGTCAGACTTCCCGCTCCGGTGGCACCATTGCTCCAGGCTTTGAAGGCGGTCAACAGCCGCTGCATCGTCGCCTGCCGAAGTTCGGTTTCGTTTCCCTGAAGGCCATGGACCGCGCAGAAGTGCGTCTGTCCGAGCTGGCTAAAGTGGAAGGCGACATCGTCACCGTGCAGTCCCTGAAAGATGCCAACGTGATCAACGTCAACGTACAGCGTGTGAAAATCATGCTGTCCGGTGAAGTGACTCGCGCTGTCACTATCGGCAAGGGAATCGGCGCCACCAAAGGTGCGCGTGCGGCTATCGAAGCAGCTGGCGGCAAGTTCGAGGAATAAATGGCTAAGCAAGGTGCTCTCTCTGCGCTCGGCAAAGGCGGTATGTCTGAACTTTGGGCTCGTCTGCGTTTTCTGTTCCTGGCGATTATCGTCTACCGAATAGGCGCACACATCCCGGTTCCAGGTATCAACCCGGACCGACTCGCGGACCTGTTTCGACAGAATGAGGGGACCATTCTTAGCTTGTTCAACATGTTTTCCGGCGGCGCGCTGGAGCGGATGAGCATTTTTGCACTGGGGATCATGCCGTACATCTCGGCATCGATCATCATGCAACTGATGACCGCCGTCAGCCCGCAGCTGGAGCAGTTGAAGAAGGAAGGTGAAGCTGGCCGTCGCAAGATCAGCCAGTACACCCGCTACCTCACCGTCGTTCTTGCTCTTGTCCAGGCCATTGGCATGTCCATTGGTCTGGCAGGGCAGGGCGTTTCGTTCACTGGTGACTTTAGCTTCCATTTCGTCGCAGTAACCACTTTTGTGGCTGGTGCGATGTTCATGATGTGGCTGGGTGAGCAGATTACTGAGCGTGGTGTTGGCAACGGTATCTCGATGTTGATTTTTTCGGGTATCGTCGCCGGTCTTCCGAGAGCGATCGGGCAGTCTTTCGAGTCTGCGCGTCAGGGTGATATCAATATCTTCGCCCTGGTTGCCATCGGTTTGCTGGCAGTAGCGATTATCGGTTTCGTGGTGTTCATTGAGCGTGGTCAGCGTCGTATTGCTGTTCACTACGCCAAGCGTCAGCAGGGCCGCAAGGTCTTCGCTGCGCAGACCAGCCACTTGCCGCTGAAGGTGAACATGGCCGGTGTTATCCCGGCTATTTTCGCGAGCAGCATCTTGCTGTTCCCGGCTTCGTTGGGTGCCTGGTTCGGCCAGTCTGAAGGTATGGGCTGGTTGCAGGACATCTCGCAGTCGATCGCTCCTGGTCAGCCGTTGAATATTCTGCTGTTTAGTGCAGGGATTATTTTCTTCTGCTTCTTCTATACGGCGTTGATGTTCAATCCGAAAGACGTAGCGGAGAACCTGAAGAAGTCCGGTGCCTTTATTCCGGGTATCCGTCCAGGTGAGCAGTCTGCGCGCTACATTGATGGCGTTCTGACTCGTTTGACCCTGTTCGGTGCTCTTTACATGACGGCCGTCTGCCTGTTGCCCCAGTTCCTGGTGGTTGCAGCGAACGTACCGTTCTACCTTGGCGGGACCTCGTTGCTGATCGTCGTCGTGGTTGTGATGGACTTCATGTCCCAAGTACAATCGCACCTCGTTTCGCACCAGTACGAATCCCTGATGAAGAAAGCCAACCTGAAGGGTTACGGCAGCGGCATGCTGCGCTGACCCATAAGGTTCGAGGAGTTGGTGATGAAAGTTCGTGCATCGGTGAAAAAGCTGTGCCGTAACTGCAAGATTATTCGCCGCGAAGGTGTTGTTCGAGTAATTTGCAGCGCGGAACCGCGTCACAAACAGCGCCAAGGCTGAGTGTGATTGTGCTTCAAGCCCGGCAGCTAGTGCGCTGCCGGGTTGATTATTTGTTATTACAGCGATATTATCTCGCGCCCTATTTCTTGGCTTCCGGGGCGTAGGTAGCTGTCAATTGGAGTCCCACTGAATGGCCCGTATTGCAGGCGTTAACATTCCAGATAACAAGCATACTGTTATCTCGCTGACCTACATCTATGGTGTTGGTCGCACTACTGCACAGAAAATTTGTGCAGAGACTGGGGTAAACCCAGCCGCAAAGATCAAGGATCTGAGCGACGAGCAGATTGAACAGCTGCGTGGCGAAGTGGCGAAGTTCACCACTGAAGGTGACCTGCGTCGCGAAATCAACATGAAAATCAAGCGCTTGATGGACCTCGGTTGCTATCGCGGTCTGCGTCATCGTCGTGGTCTTCCAGTACGCGGTCAGCGTACCAAGACCAACGCGCGTACCCGTAAAGGTCCGCGTAAGCCGATCCGCAAGTAATCGCCCCAGCGAATCGACAGGAAAATTATCATGGCAAAACCTGCTGCTCGTCCTCGTAAAAAAGTTAAAAAGACAGTGGTTGATGGCATCGCCCACATCCATGCTTCTTTTAACAACACCATCGTGACCATTACCGACCGTCAAGGTAACGCTCTTTCCTGGGCTACCTCCGGTGGTTCGGGTTTCCGCGGTTCCCGCAAGTCCACCCCGTTCGCTGCTCAAGTAGCTGCTGAACGTGCTGGTCAAGCTGCGCTGGAATACGGCCTGAAAAACCTCGACGTAAATGTCAAAGGTCCAGGTCCAGGTCGTGAATCCGCAGTCCGCGCTTTGAACGGCTGTGGCTACAAGATCGCCAGCATCACCGACGTGACGCCTATCCCGCACAACGGGTGCCGTCCGCCGAAGAAGCGCCGCGTGTAATCCAGGAGATTGTAAAGAATGGCTCGTTACATTGGTCCAAAATGCAAACTCGCTCGTCGCGAAGGCACCGATCTCTTCCTGAAGAGCGGCGTGCGCGCGATCGAATCGAAGTGCAACATTGAAGCAGCACCTGGTATCCACGGCCAACGCCGCGGTCGCCAGTCCGATTACGGCACCCAACTGCGTGAAAAGCAGAAGGTCCGTCGTATCTACGGCGTTCTCGAGCGTCAATTCAGCGGCTACTACAAAGAAGCAGCTGGCAAGAAAGGTGCAACCGGTGAAAACCTGCTGCAACTGCTCGAATGCCGTCTGGACAACGTTGTATACCGTATGGGCTTTGGTTCGACTCGTGCCGAATCCCGTCAGCTGGTATCGCACAAGTCGATCAGCGTAAACGGTCAAACCGTTAACGTTCCGTCCTACCAGGTTCGTGCTGGTGACGTGGTTGCTGTTCGCGAGAAAGCAAAAAACCAACTTCGCATTGTCCAAGCTCTCGATCTGTGTGCCCAACGTGGCCGCGTAGAATGGGTAGAAGTAGACACTGAGAAGAAGTCGGGCGTTTTCAAGAACGTTCCAGCTCGCAGTGATCTGTCCGCCGACATCAACGAAAGCCTGATTGTCGAGCTCTACTCCAAGTAAGGGCTAGAAAATAGGTGCATCCATGCAGATTTCGGTAAATGAGTTCCTGACACCCCGCCACATTGATGTGCAGGTTGTCAGTCCAACCCGCGCCAAGATCACGCTCGAGCCTCTCGAGCGTGGCTTTGGCCACACCCTGGGCAACGCGCTGCGCCGCATCCTGTTGTCCTCAATGCCCGGCTGTGCAGTAGTCGAGGCCGAGATTGACGGTGTGCTCCACGAGTACAGCGCCATCGAAGGTGTACAGGAAGACGTAATTGAAATCCTGTTGAACCTTAAAGGTCTGGCTATCAAGCTGCACGGCCGTGACGAAGTTACGCTGACCTTGTCGAAGAAGGGTTCGGGGGTGGTTACCGCTGCCGATATTCAGCTGGATCATGATGTCGAGATCGTTAATCCCGATCACGTAATCGCTAACCTGGCGTCTAACGGCGCCCTGAACATGAAGCTCGTAGTAGCTCGTGGTCGTGGTTATGAACCGGCAGACTCGCGTCAGAGCGATGAAGACGAAAGCCGCAGCATCGGTCGCTTGCAGCTTGACTCTTCGTTCAGCCCGGTTCGCCGTATCGCATACGTGGTGGAAAACGCCCGTGTCGAGCAGCGTACTAACCTGGACAAGCTGGTTATTGATCTGGAAACCAACGGTACCCTGGATCCTGAAGAGGCTATCCGCCGTGCTGCAACCATTCTGCAACAGCAGTTGGCTGCGTTCGTCGACCTCAAGGGTGACAGTGAGCCAGTGGTTGTCGAGCAGGAAGACGAGATCGATCCGATCCTGCTTCGCCCGGTTGACGATCTGGAACTGACTGTACGTTCGGCTAACTGCCTTAAGGCGGAAAACATCTACTACATCGGCGACCTGATTCAGCGTACCGAAGTAGAGCTGTTGAAGACTCCGAACCTGGGCAAGAAATCCTTGACTGAAATCAAGGACGTTCTGGCCTCCCGCGGTCTGTCCCTCGGCATGCGCCTCGACAACTGGCCGCCTGCAAGTCTTAAGAAGGACGACAAGGCGACTGCCTGATCGTCGTAATCACCGAACGTAGTGTTTGGTAAGGAATGAACCATGCGTCATCGTAAAAGTGGTCGTCACCTGAGCCGCACCAGCTCGCACCGCAAGGCCATGTTCCAAAACATGGCGGTGTCGCTGTTCGAGCACGAGCTGATCAAAACTACTCTGCCAAAAGCTAAAGAACTGCGCCGCGTTGCCGAGCCGCTGATCACTTTGGCCAAGACAGATAGCGTTGCTAACCGCCGTTTGGCTTTCGACCGTACCCGTTCGAAAGCTATCGTTGGTAAGCTCTTCAACGACCTGGGCAAGCGTTACGCTACCCGTGAGGGTGGCTACCTGCGCATCCTCAAGTGCGGTTTCCGCGCTGGCGACAACGCGCCTATGGCGTACGTCGAGTTGGTTGATCGTGCTACTGCTGGCGAAGCTGTATCCGCCGAGTAAGACGTCAGTCTGAAACAAAAAACCGGGCCTAGTGCCCGGTTTTTTGTGCCTGAAAGTAAAGCGCGCTGCGTACAAGCTTTTAACCGCTTCAAGTGGTCATCATGGGTCGGGGATGATCATTAGTAATTTTCTATCGATGCCTACAGGTTAATGAATTTGTAGGTGTCAGATTGATGATCAATACTCCCTCTCAGCCGATTAGCCGGCAGTTCAAGACCGACAGAGGAAGGAAGATCACATGAGCCAAAACAACACGCTAACAACTGCCAGTGGCGCTCCTGTCGCCGACAACCAGAATTCCCGCTCCGCCGGCCCTCGCGGCCCATTGCTGCTCGACGACTTCCACCTGCTCGAGAAGCTTGCCCACTTCAACCGTGAAAATATCCCGGAGCGTCGTGTCCACGCGAAGGGGTCAGGTGCTTACGGTACGTTTACCGTCACCCGCGATATCACCCAATACACCAATGCCAAGCTATTTGAGGCTGTCGGTAAGCAAACGCCAACCTTCCTGCGATTCTCCACTGTCGGTGGTGAGCGCGGTTCGGCAGACACCGAACGTGATCCTCGTGGCTTCGCGCTGAAGTTCTATACCGAAGAAGGCAACTGGGACATTGTTGGCAACAACACGCCGGTATTCTTCATTCGCGACCCACTCAAGTTCCCGGACTTTATCCACACTCAAAAGCGCCTGCCACAAAGCAACCTCAAAAGTGCACAGGCGATGTGGGACTTCTGGTCGCACTCACCGGAAGCGTTACACCAGGTCACCATTCTGTTCTCCGACCGGGGCATTCCCGACGGCTATCGTCACATGCACGGCTTCGGCAGCCACACTTACAGCCTGATCAACGCCACGGGCGAGCGTCATTGGGTGAAGTGGCACTACAAGACCCAACAAGGCATCAAGAATCTTGCACCTGCAGAGGCGGCGCGGCTGGCGGGTACCGATCCTGATTACGCCCAGCGCGACTTGTTCGAAGCGATCGAGCGAGGCGAGTTCCCAAAATGGCGCGTGTGCATCCAGATCATGACCGAGGCCCAGGCTTGCGCGCACTATGAGAATCCGTTCGACGTGACTAAAACCTGGTCGCAGAAGGAATTCCCGTTGATCGAAGTGGGTGAGTTGGAGCTCAATCGAAATCCACTGAACTACTTCGCCGAGGTCGAGCAAGCTGCGTTTGGCCCAAGTAACATGGTGCCCGGTGTAGGTCTGTCGCCAGATCGCATGCTGCAAGGTCGGGTATTCGCTTACGCTGATGCGCACCGCTACCGTATCGGTACCAATCACCAGCAATTGCCGGTGAATGCGCCGCGCAGTCCGGTGAACACCTATCAGCGCGATGGCTCGATGGCGTTTGGCAGCAATGGTGGTGCGGCGCCCAACTACGAGCCCAATAGCTATATCGAGTCGCCAAAGCAGGCGCCCCGTTATGCTGAACCTGCATTGGCATTAAGCGGCGCAGCTGATCGTTATGATCATCGCAAAGACACCGACTATTACAGTCACGCTGGCGCACTGTACCGATTGATGAATGACGAACAGAAAGCGTTGCTGGTCCACAACATTGCGGGCGCAATGGCGGGGGTCTCAAGCGACGTCGTCGACCGTCAACTGCAGCATTTCTTCAAGGCCGATCCGGCGTATGGAGAAGCAATTGCAACGCTGCTCAACGTACAGCTTAACGAAGTCTAAATGAGAAGCAGAACCGCCCTTATTAGGGCGGTTTTTGCGTTATTTAAGCTGCTTTTCTCAGAATATCTTCGCTTTTATTGCGTGCGGCGAGTGACGTTGTGGTCATGTTGGTTCAAACTACAGACTTTCAAGCAGGGAGATGTAGGGCGATGCAAGGCCACCCAGACGTTATCGATTACCTCAACACGTTGCTGACCGGCGAACTGGCCGCGCGTGATCAATATTTCGTCCACTCGCGGATGTATGAGGACTGGGGTTTCACCAAGCTCTACGAACGAATCAACCACGAGATGGAAGAAGAAGCAGGGCACGCTGATGCACTGATGCGCCGGATTCTGATGCTCGAAGGCACGCCGCGCATGCGTCCGGACGATCTGGATGTCGGCACCACGGTTACTGAAATGCTCGAAGCGGACTTGCGCCTGGAATACAAGGTTCGGGCCGCGCTGTGCAAGGGCATCAAGCTCTGCGAACAGCACAAGGACTATGTCAGCCGCGAAATGCTGCGGGTCCAACTGCATGACACCGAAGAAGATCACACCTATTGGCTTGAAAAGCAGCTTGGCCTGATCAAGTTGATCGGTCTCGAGAATTACCTGCAATCCCACACCTGATTGCGGCGAATACAAAAAAGCCCCTGTCACCGATGAAGTGACAGGGGCTTTTTCGTGGGGGCCCAGTTAAGCCCTGTCACGCTCCAGCAGGGGCTTGAGGTAATAACCGGTATGGGATTGCTTCATCTCTGAAACCTCTTCCGGCGTGCCAACGGCAATGATCTGCCCGCCCTTGGAACCGCCCTCCGGGCCCAGGTCCACCAGCCAGTCGGCGGTCTTGATGACGTCTAGGTTGTGCTCGATCACCACCACCGTATTGCCGTGGTCGCGCAGACGGTGCAACACATCCAGCAGTTGCTGGATGTCCGCAAAGTGCAGCCCGGTAGTTGGCTCGTCGAGGATGTACAGGGTCTTGCCAGTGTCACGCTTGGACAGTTCGCGCGACAGTTTGACCCGCTGGGCCTCACCACCGGACAGTGTGGTCGCCGATTGTCCCAGCTTGATGTACGACAAGCCGACGTCCATCAGAGTTTGCAGTTTGCGCGCCAAAGCCGGCACCGCATCGAAGAACTCCCGGGCCTCCTCGATGGTCATCTCGAGGGTTTCATGAATGCTCTTGCCCTTGTATTTGATCTCAAGGGTTTCGCGGTTGTAGCGCTTGCTCTTGCACACATCGCACGGCACATAGATATCCGGCAGGAAGTGCATTTCCACCTTGATCAGGCCATCACCCTGACAAGCTTCGCAGCGTCCGCCCTTCACGTTGAAGGAGAAGCGCCCGGGGCCATAACCGCGCGATCGTGACTCCGGTACGCCGGCAAAAAGCTCACGAATCGGTGTGAACAGACCGGTGTAGGTGGCCGGGTTGGAGCGTGGGGTACGACCAATGGGACTCTGGTCGATGTCGACGACCTTATCCAGATGCTCCAGGCCCTTGATGCTGTCGTGAGCAGCCGCTTCCAGGGTGGTTGCACCGTTGAGCGCCGTGGCACTCAACGGAAAGAGCGTGTTGTTGATCAGTGTCGACTTGCCTGAGCCGGACACGCCGGTCACGCAGGTCAGCAGGCCGATGGGAATATCCAGGTCTACGTTGCGCAGGTTATTGCCACGGGCGCCCTTGAGCGTCAGCGACAGCTTCTTGTTGCGCGGTGTGCGCTTGGCCGGCACCGCGATCTTCACGCGGCCCGAGAGGTACTTGCCGGTCAGGGAGTCGGGATGTGCCATTACCTCGGCCGGCGTACCTTCAGCAACGATGTGTCCGCCGTGAACCCCCGCACCAGGGCCGATATCCACCACATAGTCGGCCAGGCGAATCGCGTCTTCATCGTGCTCTACCACGATCACCGTGTTGCCGATGTCCCGCAGGTGTTTCAGTGTGCCAAGTAACCGGTCGTTATCACGCTGGTGCAGGCCGATCGAGGGTTCGTCGAGGATGTACAGAACACCGACCAGCCCGGCGCCGATCTGGCTGGCCAGGCGGATACGCTGGGCCTCACCACCGGACAAGG
Organism: Pseudomonas sp. G5(2012); assembly: GCF_000408945.1. Lineage (NCBI taxonomy): Bacteria > Pseudomonadati > Pseudomonadota > Gammaproteobacteria > Pseudomonadales > Pseudomonadaceae > Pseudomonas > Pseudomonas sp. G5(2012). Next base: position 23,260 of record NZ_APIO01000092.1, on the reverse strand, counting down.
TGTCTGCGCTGCGATCCAGCGACAGATAATCGAGGCCGACGTTGACGAGGAACTGCAGGCGTTCGCGAATTTCCTTGAGGATCTTGTCGGCGATCTCGCCACGGCGGCCAGTCAGTTTCATCCCTTCGAAATAGTCGCAGGCATCACCGATTGGCAGGTTGGTCACCGCCGGCAGGGTTTTCTCGCCGACCCACACATGCCGTGCTTCGCGACGCAGACGGGTGCCGCGGCAATCAGGGCAGGACTGGGTGCTGAGGAACTTGGCCAGCTCTTCGCGTACCGAGGCCGACTCGGTTTCACGGTAGCGGCGTTCCAGGTTTGGCACGATGCCTTCGAACGGGTGCGAGCGCTTGACGATATCGCCCCGGTCATTCAGGTATTTGAAATCGACGTTTTGTGAACCGCTGCCGTGCAGGATGCTCTTCTGCTGCTCGGCCGGCAGTTCGTTGAACGGCACTTCCAGACTGAACTTGTAGTGGGAGGCCAGCGAGCCAAGCATCTGGAAGTAATAGACGTTGCGCCGGTCCCAGCCGCGAATCGCGCCTTCGGCCAGGGTTAACTCTCCATTAACCAGGCGCTTGATGTCGAAGAACTGCTTGACCCCCAGGCCGTCACAGGTCGGGCAGGCACCGGCCGGGTTGTTGAAGGAAAACAGCTTGGGCTCGAGTTCACTGATGGCGTGCCCGCAAATCGGGCAGGCGAAGCGCGCGGAGAAGATCATCTCTTCGCCCGGCTCGTCGTCCATCGGTGCCACCAGGGCGATGCCATCTGCCAGTTTCAGCGCGGTCTCGAAGGATTCGGCCAGGCGCTGTTGCAGGTCTGCACGCACCTTGAAGCGGTCGACCACGACATCAATGGTGTGTTTTTTCTGTTTATCGAGCTTCGGTGCTTCGTCCAGCTCATACAACTTGCCGTTGATCCGGGCACGGACGAAACCTTGTGCGCGCAGTTCCTCGAAGACCGAAAGGTGCTCACCTTTGCGCTCGCGAATGACCGGGGCCAACAGCATGAGCTTGCTGCCCTCAGGTTCGGCAAGGACCAGGTCGACCATCTGGCTGACGGTCTGCGCTTCCAGGGGAATGTCGTGGTCCGGGCAGCGTGGAATGCCGACGCGCGCATAGAGCAGGCGCAGGTAGTCGTAGATTTCGGTGATGGTGCCCACGGTCGAACGCGGGTTGTGCGAGGTCGACTTCTGTTCGATGGAAATCGCCGGCGACAGGCCTTCGATGGTGTCGACGTCAGGCTTTTCCATCATCGACAGGAACTGCCGGGCATAGGCCGACAGCGACTCGACATAGCGGCGCTGGCCTTCGGCGTACAACGTGTCGAAAGCCAGGGACGACTTGCCCGAGCCGGACAGGCCGGTGATGACGATCAGCTTGTCCCGTGGCAGGGTCAGGTCGATGTTCTTCAGGTTGTGGGTTCGAGCCCCACGAATCAGGATCTTGTCCAAGGTGGCCTCGCTCGGCGGGCGTCGAAAACGTAGGAGTATACGGCCAAATACTGGATGGATGCACACTATCGAATGTTGCAATGGCTGCCTTACATGAAAGCTCTGTCATCTACACGCGGCAAAGCGTCGCGATATACCCTGCCAATCGATGGGACTGGTAGAATCGCCGCCGGTTCACATGAGGTTTTTCCATGCACGATCCCCACAGCGAGCGCATGAGTGGCAGCGAGACCCGCGCGGCAAGCGGTCTGGCCCTGGTGTTCGCCTTCCGTATGCTCGGCATGTTCATGGTGTTGCCGGTATTGGCGACCTATGGCATGGACCTCGCAGGAGCGACCCCGGCCCTCATCGGGCTGGCGATTGGCGCTTATGGCCTGACCCAGGCGATTTTCCAGATTCCCTTCGGTTTCATTTCCGACCGCATTGGCCGCCGCCCGGTGATTTACCTGGGGCTGATCGTCTTCGCGCTTGGCAGCGTCCTGGCGGCCAACGCCGACTCGATCTGGGGCGTGATCGCCGGGCGCATCCTGCAAGGTGCCGGGGCGATTTCCGCCGCGGTGATGGCTTTACTGTCAGACCTGACACGCGAACAGCACCGGACAAAGGCCATGGCGATGATCGGCATGACGATCGGCCTGTCGTTTGCTGTTGCCATGGTAGTAGGACCGTTGCTGACCCGTGCCTTCGGGCTGTCCGGACTGTTCCTTGCCACAGGTGGCATGGCGCTGGTTGGCATCGTGATTGTGATGTTCATGGTGCCGCGCTCCACGGGCCCGTTGCAGCACCGTGAATCCGGCGTCGCGCGCCAGGCCCTGATACCGACGCTCAAGCACCCGGACCTGCTGCGCCTGGATCTTGGTATCTTTGTGTTGCACGCAATGCTGATGTCGAGTTTCGTCGCCTTGCCCCTGGCGCTCGTCGAAAAAGCCGGGCTGCCCAAGGAGCAGCATTGGTGGGTGTACCTGACCGCGCTGCTGATTTCCTTCTTCGCCATGATCCCGTTCATCATCTACGGCGAGAAGAGACGCAAAATGAAACGTGTTTTACTCGGCGCCGTCGTGACGCTGATGCTCACTGAGCTATTCTTCTGGCAGTTCGGCGACAGCTTGCGGGCTCTGGTGATTGGTACCGTGGTGTTTTTCACCGCCTTCAATCTGCTGGAAGCTTCGTTGCCGTCGCTGATCAGCAAGGTTTCACCGGCGGGCGGCAAGGGCACGGCGATGGGGGTCTACTCCACCAGTCAGTTCCTTGGCTCGGCACTGGGCGGCATACTTGGCGGCTGGCTGTTCCAGCATGGCGGTCTGTCGGTTGTGTTCCTTGGATGCGCTGGTCTGGCTGCCCTCTGGCTGGCCTTTGCTGTTACCATGCGTGAACCTCCCTACGTGACAAGCCTGCGCTTGCCATTGTCGCCCGAGGCGATCCGCGAAGCGGGGCTGGTTGAGCGCCTGAAGGCCGTCGTAGGGGTAACAGATGCAGTGATAGTCGCAGACGAAGCGGCGATTTACATCAAATTGGACACCGAACTATTGGATCGCACCACCCTTGAAAGCCTGGTGAACAACCCGGCCGGGGCAGCGTGCGTAGCCTAGGAGAACGTAATGGCCCGTGGGGTTAACAAAGTCATATTGGTCGGCACTTGCGGCCAGGATCCTGAAGTTCGTTACCTGCCGAATGGCAACGCCGTGACCAACCTGAGTCTGGCAACCAGCGAACAGTGGACCGACAAGCAAACCGGTCAGAAAGTCGAAAAAACCGAATGGCACCGCGTGTCGATGTTCGGCAAGGTCGCGGAAATCGCCGGCGAATACCTGCGTAAAGGTTCGCAGGTCTACATCGAAGGCAAGCTGCAGACCCGCGAGTGGGAAAAAGACGGTATCAAGCGTTACACCACTGAAATCGTGGTCGACATGCAAGGCACCATGCAACTGCTGGGCGGTCGTCCTCAACAGGGTGACCAACAAGGCCAGGGCGGCGGTAACAACTACCAGCAATCCGCTCCTCGCCAGCAGGCTCCGCGTCCACAGCAGTCGGCACCGCAACAGTCGCGCCCGGCTCCTCAGCAGGCCGCGCCACAGCCAGCTCCGGACTTCGACAGCTTTGATGACGATATTCCGTTCTGACGAGCCGCAGAGACCTTTTTGTTAGGTTTCCTCCTAAAACCCCCGCTCTGCGGGGGTTTTGTCATTTTTGGCGTGTTAAAAAAAACTTGACCGATTTTTACTAGGGTCATACCTTGAATTTCTGTTAGGTATTCGAGGTGTGTATGCAACTAGCGATCAGACGGTTTAAGGGCGAGTCGGGCGAAAGGTTCGCAATTCTGATCGACGAGTTTGGCATGCCTTTGTACTACCCCGCGCTTTACGTAACCGCACAGATGCGTGGGGCCTCGCTCTCGATCAATACCATCGACAATGCATTGTCGGCACTCAAAGCAATGTATGCCTGGCAGAACTACTACGGACTCGACCTGGAGTCGCGCTTTAAGCGGAGCGAGCTGCTTGTAGGTCATGAAATCCACTCTCTTAGAGACTTCATGCAGAAGCCGATGAGTAGCATGTGGCCATCTGCTGGTAAAGTCGTAGCCATTCGGGGAAAACAGGATCGAGTAGCTAAAGATAATCAGTACAACCGCATGAGCGTTATCGCCGAATACGTCGGATTTCTTGCTGGGAGGTTGCATCCTGTAACGGCAACTAGCGCTCATGAGATCGCGGCGATGGTGGCTCAGGTCAAAGCGAATCGGCCCAATCTAAGCAGCCAGACGGAAAAGGACAGATCGGAATCTGATCTTGACGATAACGTCTTGGACGCCTTGGAGGAAATCCTCAAGCCTGGAAGCGACTCCAATCCTGTTGCTGATATTGGATTGCAGTATCGAAACGCTTTGATGTTTACCGTTCTCCGGCTAACTGGGATGCGTCGGGGCGAGTTGTTGAACCTAAAGATCGAAGACTTCGATTTTGCGAAATACACCTTGAGGGTCGTGCGTCGGCCAGACTCTGCCGGTGACCCCAGAACCTATCAGCCGCTTGCGAAGACGCGAGAGCGCACATTTCCGCTTATTTCAGAATTGATGGACAAGATCCAACTTTATATCACTGATTACCGCAACAAGGTTCCTGGGGCTCGTAAGCATGGCTACCTTTTTGTTACCCATCGCCCTGGAAAAACCCTCGGATGGCCTATCTCGGGCTCCGGCTTCGGGAAGTTTATTGGTTCATTGTCGAACTTGGCCGCTGAGTTTTCAGGCGTGCACTCGCATGCGTTGCGGCATCATTGGAATTACATGTTCTCCAAAAACAGCGAAGGAAATGACTTGACCCAAGAACGAGAGAGCAAACTACGGTCGTACCTTATGGGTTGGAGTGAAACCTCGGGAACAGCACAAACTTACAACAAAAGACACATCAAAGAAGCTGCCGGGAAAGCGACCATGAGTTTGCAGAAAAAGCATTTGAGGGTTAAGTCTGATGATTGTTAACAGCACTGTCATTGCTCGTTATGAGCGTGCCGATTTTATTTCCAAGGATGGATATGAAGTAGCGATCTTCTCCGACCATTGGAAGCTAAACAAAGATACCGGATTTTTTCTGGATAGCCTTCCGGAATGGCTTGATAGTGAGATTAACCGGACGTTTAAACAGGTGTTGGCAATTTATGGTGAGACGTGTTCTGCACCTTACACAATGGCGATTTTTCAACGAGTCAGAGACTATTTTGAGTCTACGACAGGGCCCCTCTTGTTCTCCCCAGAGTCAATGATCTCCTATCGTTCCGCTTTTGACGGTGAGGATTGGCCTCTCAGCTCGATGCGTGCATTCCTCAGAACCTGGGTCAGCCTGGGCTACCAGGGAGTACCTGTTGAAACGCTAAAAATGATGGAAGGCTGGCGTATCAAAGGAAATGAGAAGGGGTACGCAGTGCAGTCGATGTGTCCTGAGAGTGGGCCGCTCACGGATATCGAGATGGAAGGGGTTGTCTCCAGGCTTATTGATTGTTACTCAGATGGTAGCCTAAGCCTCCGCGAGGTTTGCCTTGCAATGATTCTAGCAATGACTGGCCGACGCCCCGCTCAGATTGCAGCCCTCAAGATTAAGGACTTATTTCTCCAGGGAGATCGCTATTTCGTTAACTTTCCTAGGGCAAAGCAGAAACATGGAGTTTGGCGTGGCTCTTTTAAGAAGTATCAAATCGTAGAGGACTTGTGGACTCTGCTTCAGCAGCAAGCAGAGAGCTCAAGGTCAGCGTTTATTGAGGCCTGCGGCGACAAATTCAACGCTAATTTGGCGTCCGAGTTACCGCTCTTTCCGGCTATCAAACATTATGATGATGATGTGGAGCTTGGCGTTCAACTGTCAGGAGATTATTTGCACGCCCGTGTGGTCGAGATCACCTATGTAATGACCAAAGTCAAAGAAGTGGTTGCAGTTATCAGTGAACGAACTGGAGCAGTCACTCATCTGAACCCCTACCGCTTTCGCTACACCTTGGGCACAAACCTGGCTCGAGAGGGCCATGGTGAATACATCATCGCTGAAGCGCTCGATCACTCGGATATTCAGAACGCCGGCGTCTACGTGAAGAACATTCCGGATATCGTGAAACGTATCGACAAGGCTGTTGCGCTGCAGCTTGCTCCGATTGCACAGGCCTTCCAAGGAGTGCTCGTCGCCGATGAGGCTAAGGCGCGTCGCGGCGGCGACCCTGCCAGTCGGGTATGCAGTGCCGGAGGCAACGTTGGCACCTGTGGCAGCTATGGCTTCTGCGGTGCGCTCGCCCCGATTGCTTGTTACACCTGCTCTCACTTCCAGCCGTGGCTGGACGGCCCACATGAGCTTGTTCTGGATGACCTCCTTCGTGAGCGCGACAGCGTGCGTGATACTACGGGTGACCTGAAAATCGCTTCCGTAAATGATCGGCTCATCCTTGCGGTCAGCAATGTGGTAACCCGTTGCAATGCAATGAAGAGCGAGCTTGTTAATGTCTAATGTCTTTCTTTTTGTACCCAAAGCTCAGGTCACCAGTCGGCAAAACTTAGAGGAGTTCATTCTCATGTGCCGTGACAGGCTCACGGTGTTCGGCGATGACCTGGACTGGTACAGCCACGCTTGGCCAGGTGTCGGTAATTTCACCAAGAAAGGTGCTCCTTCTCGCGGGTTTACTCAAGAACAGCTGATGGACGCTGAGATCATTCCTTTCGCTAAGGCGTACGTTCGCTACCAGCAAGGACATAGCCCGAGCAAACTGAAGAATGAGTTCAAGGCTATTCGCTGTGTTGAGGCTGCTCTCCTTGAGATTAAAGGTTGCGCGGACATCACCCAGACTGACATCAGCGTGATGAACGAGGCTGCCCAGGTTGCGCGCACCTACGAGGCGTCGTCATACCAAGCAGGGATCAGCCTGGTGAAGCTCTTAGAGTTTCTTAATGAAAGCGGGATCATCCCTGCGCCAGTCGCTTGGAAGAACCCAATCAAAAAGCCAAAGGAGATTCACGGTACAGATGCTGTGGCTAAGGGGCGACGTCAAGCAAAAATGCTACCTGACTACTTACTAGACTCAATGGCGGAGATCTTCAGCAACGATCTCTTGGGCTCACGAGATCGCTTCACCTCATCCATTTTTGCACTGTGCATGTGTGCCCCGTCGAGAGTCACGGAGGTGCAGGATCTACCAGTGAACTGCCTGCACCGAGGGCTCGACAATGAAGGAGTAATGCGGCTTGGGCTGAGGTTCTATGCAGGTAAAGGCTATGAGTCAGATATCAAATGGATGCCTACGCCGATGGAGCAAGTTGCTGAGGAGGCCGTGCGCCGGCTTGCCGAGATGTCCGAACCAGGTCGCAAGCTCGCAAAGTGGTTGGAAACCAATCCGAACGAGTTCTACCGTCATGAAGACTGCCCAAATGTGGGTGAAGACCAGCTATTGACGGATGCCCAAGCATGCTTGGCGATAGGGTTGGATCCGGGAGACTCACTAGGTGTTTCCCGCCAAAGACTCAAACTCGGAATGAAATCGTACGAACCGTTCTTGGCTTTTTACGCTAAGCACGGCCATGTAACTCTACGGTTTCTCAACGGCTACATGCATAGCCTGCTGCCGAAGGGCTGGCCTTGGATGAATAAAGAGCGGCACATCAAATACTCCGATGCGCTTTGCTGTTTCCGTCAAAACGAGCTGCGTATGGATATGTCTCCTCGGCCAATCATCGTGTGGAGCCCTGGAAAGAGCACGTTCACGACTGACATCAACTACATCGATGGTCAGGAGCGAAGTATCTGGGAGCGCAATGGCTATAAGAATCCAGACGGCAGCCCTATTTCGATGTCGTCACACCAGATTCGGCATTTCCTGAATACGATTGCCCAGCGTGGCGAATTAGGCCAATTGGACATTGCGAAATGGTCTGGTCGGGCGAATATTCATCAGAACGCCACTTACAACCACATGACCGACGACGAGCACGTCGAAATGGCAAGGGAAGCTGGGATCGGGGTCGCGTTGACCAAGATCCGAGAGAACGTGCCGGTCACACTGGAAGATCTGGATGCCATCGGTGAAGGGATCGCACACATCACGATTTTCGGGTTTTGTGTGAAAGACCTTTCGATGGTGCCGTGCCAGAAGCACCGGGACTGCCTCAACTGCACCGAGCAAGTCTGCGTCAAAGGGGACGATGGCAAACTCCAACGACTCAAGATTCACAGAGATTCGATTCGCGTCCAGCTCGCGAAAGCTCAGGCAGCGAACGAGGACGGTATCTACGGCGCTGATCGCTGGAGCCAGCATCAGATCAAAACCTTGGAACGAGCTGACCAACTGATCCAGATCCTTGAATCGAAAGACACTCCAGATGGCACCATCATCCGCTTGAGTAACGACCAGGAATTCAGTCCACTTAAACGCGCCATTGCTGCTCGCTCTACAATTCCGAGCCTGCCTGCGCCGAAGCAAGACGAACCGGATATGGATGAGATCCGCGCTCTGATGGGGATGTAAGCGATGGCCAAGCACCTAAGCGAAAGAGATATCGATCTGGTCGTTGGCTTGATTGATGGATGGGAGGGAAAGCTTAGCTGGGACGCTCTCGGCGATGCTGTTGAGCCTTTGATTGGGACACGCCCTGCAAGGCAAACGCTTGCCTTGCAGGAGAGAGTCAGGAGCGCCTTCGATCACCAAAAAGCAAGGTTGAAGTCGGGGTTTGCAAAGGTGAAGCCGCCAGCAAGCTTGCGGATTGCCGAGCAACGAATTCGCCGGCTAGAAGCCGAAAACTCTCGCCTTGAGCATGAAAACGCACGTTTGCTTGAGCGGTTTATGCGCTGGCAGTACAACGCCCATAAATTCAATGTGTCGGTTGAGAAACTGGATGCTCCGCTTCCATTCGTTGATCGCGACTCGTCAGAGGCCAAGTCGTAATGGCTAATGGGCAACAGATCGCAGAAGAAAACCTTGCGGCGTTCATGGCATGGTCGACATCCAAGTCTGATGACGACTTTAGAGGGTACGTGCATCGTGGCAAGCTGAAACGTTCCGAAATCGCGACTGAGTGCGGGTTTGGGAAAAGTGCACTCACGCAGAACCCGGCGATCCGCTCGGCCCTGGAAAGCCTCGAAAACGAGCTACGAGCAGCAGGAATACTGCCTCCCTTGCTCGCTTCATTGCCTGCAGGTCAGCGACTGGAGCCAGCGCTCAGGGACACTGAAGCCAAACAGCGTCGGCAGGACGGTCAGCGGCTCAATTCTCTGGAGCAAGAGAACGCTGCACTCCGTGCAGAGCTTCAGGCCGCAAAGCAGATGCTTGGTCGCCATGCACTGATTACTGAGTTTTTGGAAGAAACAGGACGGATGCCTCGATGAGCGCCGCAGCTCCTTTGCTTATCAATGTTAGCGTCCGTATCACCAGTATCCGCTCTGTCAACAAGAGGGGGTGCATAGCATTCGGTCATCGAATGGATGTAGCCCTCGGCATCAATGATCGTTCGAGTCCTGTCGTCATTCGGGTTTCAGACGCTATTGCAAAGCTTTCGGATATCGCAGTAGGGGCGATTTTTGAGGTTTATGGCGAAGCGACCACTGTATTGCGGAGCCATGGCACCTTCGCGGTCAGTGAATTGACCGTGGACGCCCAGGATTTACGGATTGTTCGCCCCAGTGGTTCCCAGGTCATCCAATGGCTGGGGGACAACGTCAAAGGTGTTGGAGAAGTCAAAGCCACCCGTCTGTGGGACGCTCTGGGGGAGCGTTTGTACGATTCCTTGGATCACGCTGACCACGGGGCGGTTGAATTAATCCTCCCTACCGAAGACGTCCGGAACAGGATGTTTGAGCGGTGGTCTCAGGACGGTGATGCTAAGACGTTGAGGTTTGTACAAGACAAACAGATCCCGTTGGATATCGCTCGCAAAGCGATTCGCTTCCATAAGAAACAAACAATCTGGGCTCTCACCAATGACCCCTATCGACTGCTCAGCTTCGCAGGTACTTGGGACTGCGTTGATCGGGTCGCTAGGCATAGTTTTGGACTACGTCTGGACGATCCACGACGTTTGGCTGCGGCACTGGAGGAGGCCCTGTATCGCGTTTCTGAGCAGGGACATACCTGCAGCACATTGAATGATCTTCAAGCTTCCGTTGGCCAACTGATCAAACCACATGCTGCACCTACAGCTGTATTGTCGGAAGCTCTTCTAGCTGGCGCGAGAGTCGGTCAGTTTGTATTCCAAGATTTACCGCATTTGGGGCCGATGCTTTTTGCGCCTGGCTCGTGGCTCATGGAGCGACGTTGTGCCCAATTCATAAGGGACTTGATCTCCATCCCTTTAATGCAGCCACAGTTGTTCAAGGTGGATGTAAGCGATGTCATCTCGCGTTTCGAGGAAAAAGAGCGGGCTCACCTTGGCCTACCGGCGTTTGGCTTGAACCAAGCCCAGCGAGATGCCGTTGCCACTTCATTTTCAAACCGATTCAGCGTAATCACTGGAGGTGCTGGCGTCGGGAAAACTACTGTCCTCAAGGCGCTCTACAAGGCGCTGGATACAACCGGGCGGCCCCGTTTTCAAATGGCCCTATCTGGCCGAGCCACGGCTCGAATGATTGAAGCTACGGGCGAGGAAGCGCGCACTATCGCTGGCTTCCTGCGCAAAGTAGGCGACAAGGAAATGGGCCTTGCACCAATCATTGTCATTGACGAAGCTTCGATGCTTGACCTCGTGACGTTCTACCGGCTGGTTCAAAAGTTGCCATCTGAGTCTCAAATAATCTTGGTGGGTGATCCGTATCAACTGCCACCAATTGGCGCCGGCCTGATCTTGCATGTGCTGTGCGGTATGGCAGCGGTGCCAACCACTGAGCTGGTTGAGGTCAAACGCCAAGCCAAAGATTCATCAATTCCATTGGCGTCCCGGCAGATTCGAGATGGCCAGCCTCCGACATTTAGCTCGAATGAGCGTGATGAGGTCGTGTTCTTGCCTTGCTCTGATGAGCAGATAATTCCAACCGTCCTCAGGCTATATGAGCAAGATTCTGAAAACACCCAGATCTTGTCAGCAACGAGATCGTGCCGATTTGCGGGTGTTGATGCTTTAAACCGGATCTGTCACGTCCAGTACGGGGATCACACCAGGCAGTTGTTGGTCGAGAACCAAGAGACGGGTGAGGTTGAGGCGACCGGACTATGCGTCGGAGATCTCGTGATGTATACAGCAAACGACTGGGCTCGTAACCTCCAGAATGGGTCTCTTGGCAAGCTAGATGAGGTTTTTGACAAGCCGCGCTCCGTGGATCTTGGCGCTGAAGGCAAGCCTTATCGTTGCACGGCCCTAGGCATGGCTACCTTTGAGGGGGTTAAGCACTACATTCTGAACACTGATATCGATTCACTCGAGCTGGCATACTCAATCACAGTCCATAAAGCTCAGGGTTCGCAGTTTAGGCGGGTGATCATCCCGGTGCGTAAGTCACGTATTCTTGATCGTACCTTTGTGTACACCGCTGCAACCCGAGCCCAAGTGCAGGTGGTCTTCGTCGGTAATTTGGATGCCGTGAAGGATGCTATCGCAATGCCTCCGAAGGCTTTCTCAAGGCAAGTCGGTCTGCGCGCCTTGTTGGAATCTGTAAAACTTGTGAACGAGCGATAGCACGGGCGTTGCCGGATGAAAGGGGCTGCGCAGCGCGAAATCACGCTCATCATGCATCCCACTACAGCATTAGTGCTAGCCGACGACGTGGTAGGTGCTTGATCTTTGGCCTTGAGCAGCACGCGATACGCCAAACTATGTCGGGCTAACTTAGGTGGGTAGTCGACGCAAATGCTCTGCAGTCGCTTTCTCAATGTCCCATGGCAGATCTAGTAGTAACGAACCGGGTAGGGCAGAGGGCGGAGTAGAGTTCTGCTCTGCCGGCGTTACTGCAACAATCTGACGTTCAAACTCGACATTACCAGCGTAGCGCTCCAGCAAAGGGGCTCGCATTAGCAATGCTCGAACCCTAGCCTTAAAGCGTTGCCCATCGAGATGCCCGCAAGCGATCAATCTGCCTATGCGCCCCATCACCTGACGTGCTTCTTTTTCATCCTCTGTGGTCAGCTGGCCTAGATTACCTTTGACTCGATCCTCTAGTTGCTTCACAGCGGCCCGGATAGCCAGCCGCGCTTTCTTAGGAAGACCCGGTATTGGTTTGTCCACGACCAAACCCGTCACCGTTACTGCCTCTGCTTTTTCCCCGGAGATCAAAGCCTGTCCACGTTTGCGTACGTGCAACTTGCTTCGCTTCTGCAAGCAACCTTTCTGGCCGAGCATCCATGTGACAGATGCGATGACTTGGGTGGTAGTAGCTTGATCAATACGAGTTTTGCTAGAAACAGTGATGTCATCTGCGAAGCGCGAATACGCCATTCCCTGAGCTTTAAAGCGAGTGACCAGCGCCGGCTCAATGTCCCAGAAAACTAGGTTGGCCAAGTAGCTACTTGTACTCGCCCCCTGTGGAACCTGGCCCTCACGAGTAACTAGGTTCGCAAGCAGAGTGGCTACATCTGCGGAGAAACGGAAGAGCCCCACGAACAAGCGCTGAATGTGCTCGTTAGTGATTGACGGGAAGAAATCAGCGATGTCCTGAAGGATGACTGTCTTGGCGCCGGTATGAACTCGAGCGTTCGAGTAGATGCTGCGGGGTAGCTTGGGATCTCTAATGCCGCCGTGCAGGTATCCAGGGAACGCAACCTTGCGGAGGATCCGATCCACGATCTTGCGCTGGATGGTCTTCAGCGGTTCATGAGCATCATAGGTATGTCTGGGTGTTATGCCGTCTTTTTTAGTTTGCGGGACATATCGATAAAGGCGAGAGTTACGCTGAGCAAGTGCGAGTAGTCTCTCGACAGGCTCTCCGAGAGCACGTGCTAAGGCGCTGATACTGTGGATAGGGCTATGAGGATAGAACGGAGCATCCATGTCCAAGCTTCCGGTGATGGGCCGGCCCCGAAGAACCGACCCCTCTGAATTCGAATGATGTGGTTTGTTGTGTCATGGGAGGTTCTCAATAAATGGAATCACCACTGTATCGACAAAATCCCAACCCTCAACAGCCTTTTCCCATAACCAGATGCATAGACGAATACGTGTGATCCACTTGAGCAGGGTTACTGCCTTAGCCTTTACCCACGCAATCCGACCCGCTTTAGATTCTTGAGATGGAGCTGCCTCGATGACACGAGCATCTTCACTGTTGTGCATAGACTGACGAGCCTTGCGGCGCGCCAGGTTCTTTAAATTAACCATGACTGATGTTCCCAACGACAGGCGAAATTGCCCCGCCGCCAAGCATTCCGGGCCGAAAGGAACGCTGAAGATGCCACTACAAACCACAGTTCTGCTTATCAAGTCCCTTGATAAGCCGTCCGCCGCATTACCGCCGCATCACTTTTTGCCTCAACGCATCAAACGATCAGAGACAAACCCTTGGATCACCTTTGGGATTGCCCTAGGCGCTAAGCACTGAGGAGCGATGGGCAGCAACAACCTGCGCGGCGAAGAAAGCCAAGGAGAACACCAAGGCGACCAGTTTCCCGGTCAACAACCGCAAGCCCAAATTTCAGTCATATTTAAAGAGCACTTGGGTGGTAACACCCAACAGATACAGTATTTATCAGAGTAAACGAACCGGCGACAACGGTTTTTTGTTGCAAGAGTTGTTTTTTTGTATTGGTCGTATTTTTGACTATATAAAGCGTCAAAATTTAAGTTTCGCTCGCGTTAATGCCACCTAGGAAGTTGAGCATCATTAGGTTGTCGAGTTGGGCTCGTTGACCTATGATCCCACTAGGCGGTGATGGTCGCCTGGCGCCTGTTTCGCGAAGCAATAGCCCATCTATAGTCACCCTCCAGTTTTACATCGGCATGTCCCTAACCAGACGCTGCCCGGTGAACAGGCAATCGGTAACCAAAGCGTCGATGGTTTTGGAGACATTGCTATGTCCGACTTTTCCCCGCTCAACATTTTCAAATCTCAAGCCAAGCAGCTCGTTCGTGATCAGGACGTGAAGCTTTCTGCCGCTCAAGAGACACTCGCCCGGAAGGCTGGCTTTGCTGATTACCACGAGCTTGCTATGGTCGCCCAGCGGAACCCCGAGGATCCGCGCTTGATGATGGCTGCCTTTGGGATCAAGGATTTTAGCGACGCGATCCACGAGGACGATGTCTACTCAGATCTGGATCAGGAGCTGGAAGATCAGCTCTCCGGTGCGATTGCGGAGACAAACGCAAGCGGGTTCACGGTAGACGCCTTGACGGTCGATACCACTGAGTACGCCGCATCAACCGGAATACTGATCCTGGGAGTCTCGCTGACCTACCAAGGCCAGCAACACCAGGAACGGGTGTACCACGGTGCAGCGTTCTTCCTTACTGCCACGGTCGGATTGCTTCGCCGCGAGGGGAAGTGGTTGCTTGCAGAAGATGGCGTGTCCATCTCCAGTATCGAGTCGGATGCTGATCGAGATCGTAGGTCTGAGCAGGAGTATTGGGCTCAGATGGAAGAGGCTCGAAACAGCAACCGCATGTCCATGGCGCAAGCACTCGCGAGCGAGCTGGGGATATCGGTCGAAGACGGCGAGCTCTTGGCCGGATCAGAGATCACGACTAACGAGTCTGATGATGGCCTCGTGTACAGCTACTGGATCAATTTTGAACCGGAAGCTGAGGGGAAACTGAGAGCCAATCTGCTTGCGCGATTCGGCTCGCTGGAGTACGAGCTAGACGCAAATTTCTTCGATGATGTTGAGCACGAGTTCTGAGATTGATGAGGTGATGGCCAGCTTTAAGCTGGCCATTCAAAACGCTTCGAGATACCCAGACTTCCCAACATAGGCTGCTAGTCCATATTTCCCTTCCTTCGGCTTTAACCTGATACTCCACGAAGGCAGAAACGCAGGGTAGCGAAATGACAACAATCTACTTCGACGAATCAGGCAACACAGGACGTCAGCTAGCCGATCTCGACCAACCACTGTTTATCCTTGGCTCGTGTGACTTCAGCGCTGAAGAGTGCGAGCAGCTTCTCCGCCCACTGCGCTCCAAGCAGGCGGCTGAAATCCACTTCAAAAAACTTCGAAAGTCTGGGCGAGGACAAGATCGGATCATTGAGCTATTCCAGTCCGACTTGGTGTCGCCTGAGCGCTTTAAGGCACAGGTGTTTCACAAGCGGTTCATGCTGCTGACCAAGGTGATCGATGACCTCCTGGAGCCGCTGCTTTACTACCAATTCGACTTCAACCTCTATGAGAACGGCCAGAACATCGCCCTGAGCAACATGCTCTTCACTTGCCTTCCCCTGGCAGTGGGGGATGCCTGCTTCGATCAATTCCTCTCCATCTACTACGACATGTGCGGCGAGAAGAGCGAGGAAGCAATCACGGCGTTCTACGAGCATTTGGAGGTGATGAAAGAAGCTGCCGCACAGAGCACGCTGCCGATGGAGTGGGAGCTCGAAGTGCTGTCCATGACCTCGGTGATTGTCCGGGATGCCCTCGAAGATTTGCCCAAGAGTACCTTCAACCCTGCGATCCCGGCTTTCTTTTCGCTGTGTGTTGAGTGGGGAAGGCAGCACGCCCGGTTCGACGCGATATGCGATGACTCGGAGCCACTGGAACGGCAGGCCGATTTTTTCACGGCAATCGCCGAGCTCGAAGAACAGGCTGAAGAGCAACAAGTGATGGGCTTCGGAAACGCCCAGATTGAGTTGCCCCTGAGGCTGAATACGTTGGCCTTCAGTGCCTCACACGATTCTGATGGTATACAGCTTACCGACGTTCTCACCAGCGCGCTCTCGTACTACTACACCAAACGGCAGAAGGGCGAAACAGACGATGAGTTCTTCATGAAGCTAGACAGCCTAGGCTTTCTGCATGATTTCGTCAGCGGCTGTGTTTGGCCTACGACAGATGTCACCCCAGAATCACTTGGAAGGGCTGGTGATGAAGGTGGGCACAACCCAGCGAATGCCTTCGCTGACTTTATGATGAGGCGAGACAGGCAAGCTTAACCCAACGCCCATAATGTCGGCACCCAAATGAGATCCGGCCCGAAGGAATGCTTATGATCACCAGTACCCTGGCTCAGCAGTGAGGGAGTCTAAGCATGTTGTTGTCTTCACAGGTGCTGGGGCGCGGCATCCCAACATTCCAGGATGCGCTGAGTGGACTTTGGGAGCGTTTTGATCCCGCACAGCTTGCGACTCCTGAAGCATTTCGTGCAGACCCGAGCGTGTGTTGGGGGTGGTACGAATGGCGCCGGCTGAAGGCTCACCAGGCGCAGCCAAACGGTGCTCATCTCGCTATCGCTGAGCTCGCCCGCCACGCGCCTAAGCTGACTGTGGTTACCCAAAATGTGGATGACCTCCACGAGAGGGCCGGCAGCCAAGATGAGGTTCATTTGCACGGCAGTCTGCACTCTCCTAGGTGCATCGTGCGGGCTGTCGTATACGTTGCCCCTATACCCTTCTGACCGCTTCAAGTCTCGCTGGCGGCGTCAGGATAAGTCCTGCACCTGTATTCAGACTCGCAGAACAACAGGCATAAGAAAACCACTTTTGATGGTAGGCTTTTGAGGATTTTACCTTCACAACAATCAGGGAAGAAAAATGCTAAAGCCAATCCAAAAAGAGCCAAGCGTTAACGAGAGCGAAAGGATTCTTTCATCAATCGCTACAAACACGTTTTTCAGTTTATGGTGCTATCCGAGCTTATTTAGATCAGCGGGCAAAGGAAAAGAGCTCATCGATCTCACAGTCTATTTTGACAACACCCTTATTCTTTTCTCGGATAAAGGACATGTTAAATTCCAGGCGCACAGTGAAATCAACCTCGCTTGGAGTCGTTGGTACAGAGGAGCAGTAAAGGAGTCTGCCAAGCAACTCCATGCCGCTGAAAGCTTTGTACGAAACCACCCTGATAAAATTTTTCTCAATAGCAAGCTGGAAGATCCGTTCCCATTCGACCTGACCAATCCGCGCTTGAAGATTCATCTGATAGCGGTCACCCGAGGAATCGGTGAGCATGCAAAACGGTTCTTCGACACTATAAAACCGGGCAGCAGTGGAACGCTGGGCTACTACTATCAGGTTCCTGAAAAAACACTTCTTGAAAAACCTTTTTTCGTAGGGGACGTTGACCAAGAAAAAACGTTCGTTCACGTACTTGATGAAAGCGGCATACATCTTCTTCTTGAAGAGTTAGCCACACCAGCGGATTTCATTCACTACTTGGAAGTGAAAGAAAAGGCGATCCGAGAGCAAAAGCTATTACTTAGTGCTGGTGAAGAAGAGACATTAGGATTCTATTTACAAGAGGATGGTGATCGCGGCTTTGGAGATATCCAAAACCTACCTGAAAACAAAGGAAATTTCTTTGCCATACCTGAGGGCGAGTGGGAGCATTACAGACGAACCGTGGCGTATGCGCTTCGGCACCAGCATAAGGTTAAAGCCAGACTATGGAATGAAATTACAGCTCGCTTTGCTGACTGCATTGTTGACGCGCGTGTCGGTGAGGGACGCGACCTTCCATTTCTAACTCATTCAAATGCCGTTCAAGTCCTTGCTTCTGAGAACGTCCATTCGAGCAGCTGCCTAGCCTCTACCCTATTCGAAAAATTTGATAGCGTGCCGAAAGGTATTCGCTCTTCTCGGTCAGTGCAGTCTTTGAGTAATCCCGGTCGGATGTACGTATTCGTGTTTTTTCCATGGGACGATAAATATAAATCTTACGAAGAGTACAGGCAGGATCGAACAGCATGCATGCAGCTATATGCCCATGTAGCCCGCTATAAATTCCAAAAAGCTAGAGAAATCTTGATACTAGGCGCTGACACTAAAGGCAGTCCAGGCGGCTCAGAAACTATATTCGCTATTGATGCGTCAGTTCCTCTTTCAAGCGAAGAACGGGTAGCTGCTCAGAAAATAATGAATACATACAAAATTCTAGATAACATTTCGGAGAAGCGAGTAAAAACTCCAGATCAGCCCAAAAATATTGGCCGAAATGATCCATGTCCTTGCGGATCTACCAGAAAATACAAAAAATGCTGTCTGATAAAAGGAATGCAGTGACTGGCTGTTTGCGCTCACTTGAATGACAGGAAGTGGTGAGCCGCCAGATATTGAGGTCTCATTAAATCCCACCCTGTTAGACGAGAGTTTTCGGAAGCTCTCAACAACGAGATCACCTAGTTTTTTTGGATTACTTTTAAGTATCTTCGAATAGTAGCCTCAGACAGCCCTAATTTTGCCGCGATCTCGACAACGGGCACTCCTTCCTTCTTCAACCGATTGGCCTCAATCACATTAGCCGCCGCCCCAGCACGAGCTGGTCGACCAGGAGGTGGCTTCCCAGCCAGAGCCTGGGAGTCAATTTCAAGATCGATGCCTGACTTTTTGATTCTCGTCAGTTGCTTCGAGAGACGCTTTTGACCGTCTCGGAATGACTCGTGATTTTGCACGGAGGTCGCCATTAGTAGAAGCGTAGCCGGGTCGAGATCTAGGATTCCGGCAAGCCGTACCAGCACATCAAGCCCAATACTAACTTTCCCCCGCTCTATCCGGCTGAAATGAGACCGCCCGAGGCTGTTGATGTCCTCCTGGGACAGACCTTGCCCTCTGCGAATCCCACGAACCACGACAGCCAGTGCTTCTGCCGCATCCATTGGTATTTTTCCCCAATCAAATCTGAGGATGAGGCCACATCTGAATTCGTCATAACACGCCTGATTGGGTTCATTATGATTGCCTGTTGGCTTGTGTGCATGTTTAATAGCCCTGCCCATACGCCATGACATGGAGAAGGCAGCGCCCTCATGGGTCAGCCAAGCCATCGTGAGCGGCGGGCAGAAAGGTTGAATTGTCAATTTGATGGTAATTACTGAGGGAAGAGATTATGGCTAGCGTCGAAGAGCCCGACTTTATGAAGGGGCCACGTACACCACTGGAAGGCCTGTCGAGCAGCTCTGAAGCACGAACACTGGCGAACCAACGTTTTCCCGGAAAGCCTTACTGCCTGGTTCGAGACTGGACAATATTTCGCATCGAAGTCACACGCGACGAACTCTTCAAATGTCATGCAGCGGGCCAGCTCCCGATGATCCTGTTTGCTCACAACGTGGCCGAGGATAGCCAAGGCCGTTTCGAACGGGGCGATTGGGTTCGTTCAAGCATGTGCACAGGTTTCCACGATGGTGTTGTCTTCGAAACCAGGAACACTACTTACGTTTTGATTGGCCCCGGCCATGAACAACCCGCAACCTTGAAGGATGTTTTTTCCCTCTTCTAACTGCGCTCCGTATCGGAGCTCCTTAAGGCGCAGCACATACCATGTTTAGAACACATGATGCCGACATGCTCGGCCTGCCCGGCATGTTTGGTGCCGGTCAGTACCAATGGCACCAGGTTTCAAGAGTGCTTCGCTCTCACTGGTATCACGTCACCATCCAGGCTAAGCACGAGGGCCGAATCACCGAGGCGGTTCTGATGATCGACAGCGAACCACGGCTTCAGCAACTGCTGATTGCCCAAGACGCTGAGACGATCATCACAGAGGTGCAAGTAGTCACTCCCGCCCACATGAATGGCACGGGAGGTTGGCGCATGGAGATACTTACCAAGGTGACGCTTGGCGAAGACCAAAACGAGTGTGTTGTGTGCCTGCTGGAGGTAGAGACCGGCTTCAAATACCACAGCTCTCACCAACCTGGCTTCAGCAGCGATGCTCTCAGCAACCTCCGCCCGATCTATCACGCGAACATGATTCGTACAGCCTGAAATTTACCAAGAATTCCGCACGATACCAGGGCAGATGGTTCCGTTTGGATTTCTTGGTAAGGCCATAGGGGCTGCGAAAGGAGCGCAATTATGCTGAACACGTTGGATGTGAACTTTCATGGAAAGCGCCATACAGATTTCGATCTCGCACGAGTCCTAAAAGCACAAGCGCAAGGCTTCGACAAACCGATAACAGCCTATCTCTGCGGAGTATCCATAAAGGCTCGTACTGGCATAGGCGTGGTATTTGGTCACAAGCGTAAAGATCAATATGGACGGTTCGGCGACGGTCATCTGATCCGGACTTCTGACGTCATTAAGGCGGAGCGCGAGGGCCGATTTTGGGTACTGACAACCGTCAACTCGCGGTACGTAATCGCGGCCTTCCAGCGTGGTAATGGTCGTGTAAGCCTCCGGCAATTTCTGCGGTTGTCCCGTAGTCAGCACCACCTGTCTCCGCACTTACTGCAGTAGTGGTGCGGCCCCCAACACCCCTCACTCTGCGGTAACGTCAGGGAGGGAAATAGATGGAATGCTTCTTACTGAATATCCTCATGCCTGGCCCAGGAACTCTGGAAACTGGGCCCATCCGAAATCGGCGGTTGTATGGGACGGCCAATCTGGATCGTCACGGGGATAGGGAAATCTACTCCCACCATGGCTACTTCACCCTGCTTTAGATTGGGCAGAAAAGCAGCTGCTGATCGGTCAATCTCGCCGCAGGCACGCTCGACCACCTCTCGATCACGATCATTGGTTAATCGATGAACGAGCAATGTCCCCATCTGGCTCAAGACACCCTCGGTTATGTCACGAGGGCGCTGAGTTGCTAGGCAGAGATTCAGACCGTATTTCCGACCCTCCTTGGCAATCAACTCAAAGGCGTCCAGATTCTGAACATCATCTTCACTACCAATGGTTTTACCCAGGAAATTATGCGCTTCATCGAGAATGGTGATTAGAGGTTTTGATCGAAATGCTTCAGCTCTAGCGCGCTGCAGGAGCAGCCTACCAATAACATTGGCAATCACTTCTCGAGCATTGAACTCATACCCCACTGCGCTCAGGCAGATCCGGAATAGAGTTTTGTCACTAGCGAGGAAAGTTTCCAGTTGCTCTACAAGGCTGCTGATTTCGGGCGGAGGGCTAAACACACAGCTCAACGACTGAGATTCCATAACGCCCATGATGCGGGTCATCAAGGATGAACAGTGAGAAATCTCATTGTTAGCTGAGCCGAATCTTTCTGGGTCATTGAAAGATGTTGGGTAACAACATTCCTGAATCAATTGGCGGACGAGGAATTTTGGATCGAAAGGCTGGTTTGGATTGCCCACCAGGTTCGCATTGTTCCCCCTGTTCATGGCCTGTCGGAACGTCGCCCGGGATTGGTCAACTTTCCATACGATTCGATCAGTAAATAAATCTGGTGCGAGATTTGCGAGCCGCAAACTCTTGATGGCCTCTCTGAGTTTCGGCCCTTGAGTCTTTCCTGAAGGTTGAAAGAGCGCAATAAAATCAGTTTCGGTGAAGCTTGTCGGAGGGATCGCAACTTCTATCGAATCTGGAGCGCGGTAGATTGGGCTGCCTAGATGACAATGAAGCGTGTCTGCGCCTACAAGAGACCGATATTCACCGGTTGCGTCGATGAGAACCACTTTGGCAGCGAAACGCCGACACTCTTCAATCAGCTTTGAGGTCGTCCAACTTTTCCCTCCGCCTGTTGATCCCAATATTGCACAGTGTCTACCAAAGATTTTCTCGGGGGTGACTGCGATTGGGAAACCACCGTCGCCTGCAACGTGCCCAAGATTTAGCGAAATTTCTGGGGGCGTTCCGTCCACTCCAGCCGAGGTTAGCAAGGGAATTTGAGAGATAAACTCCCCTGGTGCTGAATAAACCCGGTCACCTAAACGCGGGTATGAGCTCACACCAGCGGTCACTCGCAATGACTGCGGATTCACTGATCCTAAAAGCCGAATGAAGCCGATGGCATCAATTTGACGGCTGCCCGCAAAGTCCTGGGATATCTCAGTTCGGTCTCTATCCGGGAGTGTTACTTCGGTGATCCGCCCAAGCAATACGGCCTGTTGACCTTCGATCAATACGAGTTCGCCTACCTCACCCTTGCCGTATCGGTTGTGCCCTAGATATTGGCCGCTCACGTTACCTGCGTGAGCAAGGTTCGTCTTTACCAACTGAGCACTTACGCTTGAGACGACCCCGATTTTTAGGTTGCTAGCCAAAATACCATCGAGCGATATCATGATCTCTGGCCTCCTATACGCTTCACAGCGTTGGCAAGTTGTTCCGCAGGCGAGGCGGTGCGCAGGTGCGGGATATGACTGACTAAGTCACTGAAAGAGCCACTGATGAAGTGGATGTCGAAGCCTCGTTTGGCCAAGTCGTGAAATCTACCCCAGTAATCACTTGAGCCATGGAATCCACGGTTGTGCAGGTGCGTGATGCATTGGAAGTCACACAGGATGAGCTTTAGGCTGGGGTTAGATTGAATAGCAGAGAAAATCGGTTCGGAGAGGTGGTCATCGTTGAATCCGAAGCCGGCAACGATGAGGCAGCTGTTGGGCTGGCGTAAGAACTCCAGGTAGCGTGACAGAAGCTCAAGGTGAGGCTGCAAAAATGCCTGCTGGTACTTTCCTTTTGCCGGATAAATAAGGCACGCGTTAGCTGGATTAGGTGCTGCATCCTCGTAGATTTCTTTACCGTCTCTGCTCCAGCTTACTGATCCATGCAGCTTCAAGAGCTGGAAAACACCTTCAGCGAATTCGTGGCCTTCAGCTTCTCGACGCACGATATCGTAGGTAAAGTGCCTACCATCAAATCGGCGTCTTCGAGTGTACGAGAAGCCATCGATAGCCATCATGCCGAGATCTGACGCCGCTGTTTCAAAGCACATATCGTAGTTCGTCGTGAACACTTTGAGGCGAGGATCCCGGACTCGTCGTCTGGCCAGCTTTTGAAGTAAATGCCGATAAGCTGATATGTCAGCACTAGGGGCTCTGAGGAAGGCTGAACAAGCATCCAAGATAATAGCCTTCACATCGCTGACAAATGCCCTCACAGCGGCGTCATCATTGAAAGCCAGATAAGCGTCACACTGCGATAGGAAGTGCTCAATATTCGGACTGAGTGTTTCGTGATAACGCACCGTTCCCGCCACCTGAGCAGCCAACCCCGTAAGCGTCCAAGTTCCTGTCTCACACATAGATCGCTTCCAGAGGTCTCCCATACCTGGGCCACCTGGCGCGCCTAGTGATGTCCCGCTTCCTGCTAGGAAACCTAGGTTGGGTATCTGCAATGCTGCGGTAAGCATGTCTGACAGAGCTGAACGATTTGAACTGATCTGCAGGGGATCAGTAGGTGGTGCGCCTTTGAGGATGGTAAATGCATCCTCGTTTAGCGGAGACCAATCTGAAGCCCCGGGTGCCAGATATGCCTGAAGACCCCGACGGTTGCCGTCTAACTCCAACGGTGGTGGTGGTGGTGGTGG